>JBNJLU010000009.1:0-12115 GCA_050591185.1 Candidatus Nitrosocosmicus sp. | reverse complement strand
CAAATATCCTTTTTATCCGCTTCCTTCTTCCGAATACAGGTCACACTTTAGCAGTGATGACAACAAGCTATAATTCTACCTAATTTTGGGATAGGCTCTTAACATGTTAGAGCAGTCGGAAACTATGAAGGGGCTTGAGAATTACCTTAAAATGGATGTTATTTCAACCATTCCATGCTATTGCGACATTCAGTTTGAACGTCAAGAATACATGACTGTGCTAAAATACCCAAATCACCCATTTGTAAACGACATGAATGACCTTATAAGCAAGATATTACTTGACAAGTAGTAGGTTAATCATATTATAGCACAATAATTTGTTTGACATGTAAAAACAAACCACAATAGTAGTAGAGTAGTAGTTGATGATACCATGAGATAATTTTTCCCTGAAGAATTTTTTTTTTAGAGATATCATAAGTTTTTACCAATCCATGAGATAAAGTTAAAAGTTGAAAATGCGATATAATTGATCTGCACTTGAGATATTTTCCAGGGAATGACTATTTATTCGATAGCAAATCAAAACTATATGATTCGGGGATTTTTTTAATGACCGGGCCGAAAATGTCCTGAAAATCTACTTATTGCAACAATTTGTTCACAAATGTAATAAATAATGGTGGTTTCTGTATTTATATCAGTTCAAGCCTAACAGGAAAACAATACAATAATTTGTTTTTATCCAAAAGTAAGGACTTGGAAAAGAATCCAAAGTTAATCAACCCTCACCTTATGCAATCGGTTACGCGCCATGATAATGTGAAGGATGAAAAACTACATATTGTTTATTTAAAAATAACAGAAATAGTTGATTCTCATACCAATCAGTCCACTTGTGTTATATTGAATTCATTAACAAATTTATTGACATATTTTGATGTTCGGGACTTGTTAAAATTTGTTACAGATCTGACTTTTTTCCTAAAGGACAAAGAAATAACCGCCATTTTTACCATTGATAATAATGATAGTGAATCAGTTACTCTATATAACAAAATCTCCCATTTGTTTGATGGAATCATTGAAACCAAAATAACCCCAATCAGAGCCGATTCCTTTTCAAGACATATGAAAATAAATTCTTTGATAGGCAGCAATCCAAATTCACACTGGGTTAAATTTGATATAGATGAGTCATGTAATATTAGTTTCTTTAACAGAGAAATACAGCTAATTTGCAATATTTGTAAAGAGCCCATCAAGGAAATACCAGTATTCTATTCCGATCTTGCCTTTCATAAAGAGCATTTGAACGTATATATGAAATTAATTAAATTCTATGGGGACTCTCAAATCTCTGAGATAGGTTCTTCAGGAATTCTTCATGCGACATTTTTTTTCATTGATGTTGTAGGGTTATCGGATCCTTCACTATCTGTAAAAAGACAAATTGAGAAAATCCATGTTTTAAATAAATTGATTTCCTCTTGTGGTTCCTTTAAACAAGAGCGCTGTAAAAAAGTACTACCAACGGGGGATGGCATGGCCATTGGTTTTACAACAGATCCCAAACTCCCTTTGGAGTTGAGCATAGAATTGCAAAACAAACTAAAAACATACAACTCCAGCATAGAGCGAGACATGACAGTTAAAGTACGTATTGGTATTGGATCAGGACATGTTTTTTTGGTAAATGATTTAAACGATAATCAGAACATATGGGGGCCTGGCATAATTCTTGCCAGGCGAGTAATGGATTTAGGTGATGACGGCCACATCTTATTAGAGGGAGAACTAACAAATACATTGCTAATTATCGACGATAAGTATCGCGAAATGATTCATTACATTGGCGATTATAAAATCAAACACAATCAAATGATTAAGGTATATTCCTTGTATGATGGCAAAATTGGAAATTCAAACACACCTTCAAAGTTTATCAATAATTGATTTGTCTTTTAATGTTGCTTGGGAAAGTAACCCCATTAACAATATTCTTTTGCCTTTTAATTGCGAATGAATCCGTCAAACCAATTAGATAGTACTCCATCAATAATGGTAACTATAATGTGTCCCAATAGAACTATCGATGGTAACAACAGGACGAGTTCAGTTATTCTATATCCCCCATCTGCCCAATAAAGATAGTTGGAGAGTAAGAAGCAAACCAGCATACAAAAGCATCCATCCAATCAAGAAGTTTTGAGGTTCAAGACAAATTTTATAGTCAGTTTTGATAAACAAGAACCAAAATTATCTTTTGTTTATGGCACAAATAATTTTTTTTGTTTGTTTGTTTGTGCTAACCCATTAATTATTTTTGTCATTTTCTTTTTGTTGATTGAATATCCATTCGCGTTTATACGTCTCTTCTTTAAGCGTAATTCCCTTAAAGATTTGAAAATAGGTTTGCTTTATCTTATTTTGTTTTTCAACTTCAGACTGTATCCACAACAAATCAAACATTGATACTTCAGAGGATATTTGCGAAATATTTTTTGAAAAAGCAGACGATTCTATCAACACTGATGAAGATTCACCTGAATTACGGGATTTTGTTTCTACCTTTGCAGACATTGCCTCATCCACAACAAACAGAACCTGTTTTTGTCTTAGTTGCTTGGAAAAAAAATTGGTATTGATTTCAAGCTCCTTTTTTTCATCCTTTAGTTTTTGCCTTATCGTTTCTTTACTTCTTTCTTCATTATCACCGATATGAATTAAAATTTTAACAGTCACATCTCGATTTATTGCGTTTTTAATTGCTGTAAATATACCTTCGTTATACACATCCCAGAATGAGCCTGTGTTTGGAAACAGGACTATAACTTGATCTACGGCAGATTCCATCATTTTGTGAAGGGTTTGCATTGTTTCATCTTGGTCGTCATGGCTAGCATTATATGAGCTAATGCTTTCTACAACTTCCCGCTCTATCTCCGTGATTTTTTCCCTTGCGAAAACGGAATGATCCCATAGGTTTTCAAATAAATAATGTTGCTCTTGTACGAAAGAGCGATTGTCTATGCTGATAAGATTGACATCAAGTCTGGAATTATTTTTAGGGCATTCTAAGTCATTTTCTTGTGGCATTTCAGGCGACAAATAATTGAAAAAGCGATTACCATCACTTATGCCAAGGTATCCTGAAACTCTATCTGAATGTTTTAGTTCGGAATATTTCATAATTTTTTTGCAATATGACATATTATCCCTAGTAATTGTTGTCACAAACCTTAACGCTACACCCCTTAGTTTCAGATTTATAATTAAATCCAATATCTCTGACTTATCTAGTTGGAAATGTAGCCAACTCTGATCAAAAACACAATCTAGTGCTTTTTCGGTGTTGGAAATTATCCTTGAGGCGATTTTAAAAGCCTCTTCATTTGTGTATGCTATTTTTATGCTCCCGATATTTCCATTTGTGAAAGAGGTCAATAGGTTTGTATTAAACAGGTATGTCAAAGAAATATAAAGGATTTTGTTTTTGGGAGAATTGCGCGTTTAATCCATAATCAAAAAATTTGCAGAAAGTCTTATATTTTATGTATCGCCTACTTAGAACAGTAAATGCCAATTTTTCTTGATGTTCACAAAGTTCCATTTAAAGAAGAGAACCTGCGGGAGTTAGTTGATGCGCCTATGGACGAATATGGTGTTAGCCATGTAAATCTTTTTTACAACAAGGATGCCGGTGTATGTTTTTGTCTTTTAGATGCCCCAGATACGGAAGCCGTCATCAAACATCATGACAAGGTGAATATAGAATGCGAATGGATTACACAGGTAACCATGGCAAAAGTAAACAAAATGATGTCCGATATAAAGGAAAAAAACAAATAATCGAAAACTAGGCTAGTAAAATATAGTTTTTTGCGGGTTTGCTAACATAGAAAGATTGACACACTTGATCATAGAGTTTCTGCTTTTAACGGCGATTAATCTCTAGTCATCATAACCAATCCGCCAAAAGCCATGCATCTTTAGAAATTTCTTTATTGTTTTCAAATCCTTGACGTCGATGTTAGCAACTGCATCTTTGTCACCCAACATGCCATTTAATCCCACTAGAACCTAATACATTATGGAGTTTCAGGGTCAAACTAAGTCTTTTTGAAACAGGTCAGACATTGGGCTCTAGAATTACATGGTAAATATATGGTTCCCTTTTGGCGGGCCATATTATCTAGAGCAAAGTTTGGACGTTCAAAATTGTATTATTGTTTATAAATGAATAGTTACAGGCTCTAATCTTCTCCTCTAATGTATCCACATATTACGTTTAATACAGCATACAAATCAATGGAGACCTGTGATGCAAAAAACACCTAATTATTTAATATGGTTTTTAAAATGAACACTACCTTTAACTAATTCTTTTAAGGCAAACTCTGCTTGATCAACTGGCATATTCATAGAAATGGATGTGTATTGTGCTATTTTTTTTATGCCTTTTATTGAACGATACAGCATTACGGCTTCATTTATGGATTTAACAGGTCTATGAGAATTCAAGCATGAAACAAAAACTTTGTGTAGGATATTTGCTTTTAGCTGCTCATCACAATTTTCTAATAGTTTTTCTAATTCCTCAAATGGTGAAATTAATTGGCCAAATATTCTATTAATTTTGAGATTCTCAGGTTCAGCATCAAAATATTCTGAATACAATTCACCTGAGATACCATCTTTTATTTTATGCTTGGTTGATTGAAATCGTTTAAACTTGTTTTTAACGCTATGATTTATGGATTTTGTTTGAAGGCCTGGTTTTGATTTAATTTTCCTATTTTTAATTAGACAAATTATCGTGAACCAATTCATTATGGCGCTCGGCATTCCATTTCCTGCTAAAACTTTGGTTGCATTTCCCACATTTATAAAAATTGTTTCGCATAACTACATATACGCCTAAAGCTATAAATGAGTCACTCTGAGTGACTCACTAGAATCTCATAATTGTGGTTTAAAACGCATAACCGAAAATATATCTGTAACATTCGTTACCTAATCCAACAAAATCATTTAGTAAAAACTCGAAATATTACCATAGTCCAAACTCATTTAATTGATACTAATCACCGAAAGAAACACAAAGTTATCAAGTAGCCAACAAATTCTAGTCCATGGGTGGCGCAGGCATCTTAACACCAATTTCCGTTTTAATTCCAAAGAATTTACGCATCCTTGTGGAAGTCATACAAAGTCAAGACGGTTAATAATTCATTGCAAAACGGGGAGAAGGTGTTGTTTTTGACAATTTAGAATGTGAAACCATACAGGGTAAAAACACACACAGAGAAGAAAATATGAAATTAGATTTTACAGATTTGATAAACCCATATGCTCATTCAAGGTAAAAACAAAATTAACACAGTCTAGTTGATTTGATAATTTCAGTTCCCTTTTTTAAGATAGCAGATAATGGACAGGCCAGCCCTTCTGCCAGTTATCCTTTCCATACGCTTCAAAATAGGGACTAGCACATCCATCACTTTGAGTCCCGTTCCACTTACCTGAGAGCTTTTAAACAGATTCCCATTCAAATACCAACCCAGTATTCCCAACACATTAAAGTAAAACATTCTGTCCATAGTAAACTCAGTTTTCCTTGTTTTCGCCTCCAGGTCACTTTTGGTATAACGTCTAAAATGGCCCACATTTTTATCAATAACATTGTATAGGAATCCATGACAGGGAACCAAAAGAGTTAATGTTCCCTTATCTTTTAACATGCGATACAATTGTCTCAAAGCAAATTCATCTTTTTCCACATGCTCTAGAACATTAATCGCCACTATAGAGTCAAATTTTCCATATCCTATTCTTTCGTAATCCACATTATTGTTAAGGTCTAATTGATATGTTGAAATTTTTTTGTTACCTGAATATTTATTGTTTAATTCCCTACAATATTCAAGTGAAACGTCAGTTAGTGTTATGTTAGAAGCAGGAAAATTATTAATTAGTTTATCTGTAAACGTGCCTATACCGCTGCCTACTTCCAAAATGTCACCATACAATCCAGGCAATATTTGTTCAAAAAGCCAGTTGTTGAAACGGTGACTATGAGAAATCAATTCTAAATTTTCATGCCCTACGTAGGAATCATCCATATCAGTTACAACAAGGAGGTCACCTCCAGATAAAAAGATACGCCATTTTTTTTATGGTCATTGGATTAAAAGTCATGGATGGAAAGGTCATGGAGCAGTTATCATCATACAGGTTTTTGAAAATCATGATACCACACAAATCAATATTTGGCAGATTGTTCTCAATAGCAACAATAATTTACGTACCCCGTGGGAAAAATATCAAACCCGATATTGAGGCTAGAGAGAATTCATTCAGTTTGCCTAAAAAAAGACAAAAAACAGTAAACAGACAAGTTAGATCTCAACTGTGTCTTCATTAAATCGGATTTTTAGTTATCTTTTCTAGGTGACAATTGAAGATGAGACACAAAAACTAATTTCTGACAATAATTCCATATAGATTTGATCCTTTTTCAAACGAATCGGCAAAGAATTAATCTAAACGTATTCTTATACTATTGTAAGTAATATCTTTCATTTTTTCATTTTTTGTATTTTTTTAATAAATAGTTTTTCTTAGAGCCCACATGCTTTAATTGCGTAATTATGTAACTCCACGTTTATTCATCCTATTGTAATCTTTTTTATAGTTGACACATTTACGATTATTAGTGTCTATGAATAAGGTCAGCATCATAATTCCCGCACTCAACGAACAAGATGGCATAACAGAAACCATAGCCAGTTTGCCTTTACAAAAGATAAATGATCTGGGATATGCCGTATCAGTATTAGTTGTGGACGGAGGATCCACAGATCAGACTAAAGAGAATGCGTCAAAACTTGGTGCAAAGATAATCACAGAAGAAAGGCGGGGATACGGGAGAGCATACAAGACAGCACTGCAGCATGCAGACGGCGACATAATAATTACCTTGGATGCAGATGCGACCTATCCAAGTGAAAAAATTCCTCAATACATAAGTGAATTAGAAAAACATGGTTTGGACTTTATCACCATAAACAGACTTGGGAGATTGGAAAAGAATTCAATGTCTTTATCTCACTTTTTGGGGAACAAAGTATTATCACGGATATTACGAGTAATTTATTCAATCAATGTAAAAGACTCCCAGTCGGGAATGTGGATAATGCGAAGGCAGTTCTGCGACTCAATCAACCCTATTTCAGACGGAATGTCATTTTCGGAGGAGATAAAGATTATCGCATTCAAATTCTTCAAGTCAAAAGAAATGGATGGAACATACTATCCAAGGATAGGAAGATCATCAACATTTAGAATTAGGAAAGAGGGTATCGAGAATTTAGTTTTCCTCTTTAAATTCCGTTTTCTGCTGGGAAAAACCCGAATGTCAAAAATAGTACAATAGCTATGTGACACGGCCAAAGAAGTTTTTAGGATGTCAATCATTTTTCCTTTATACACTATAAACTCAAATGAATAACAACACACAGTACATAATAACAGGAGGAGCAGGTTTTATAGGAAGCCATTTAGCGGATAAATTATTAGAAAATGGCTGCAAAGTTACGGCGTTTGACAACTTATCCTCAGGCAAAATCAACAACATAAGCCATAATTTTGGAAATCCCAATTTTAAATTCGTCAAGGGAGACTTGTCCAATATACAAGATATCAAGAAATCTCTAGAAGAACAAGAGGTTGTATTTCACCTTGCAGCATATTCGAAGGTATATGCAGAGGAGGAGGGAATCCACGCCTTATACAACCAAAATATCGGAAACACGATAAAACTATTGGAAGGAGTAAGGAAATCACAAGTAAAAAAAATAATTTTCACCAGCTCCTCGACCATTTATGGCTCTGCCTCATTGTTACCAACCCCTGAGGATTATGGCCCAGTGGTTCCCGAATCTCACTATGGGGCATCAAAATTAGCATGCGAAGCTTTAGTCTCCACATATTGCAAGCAATATGGAATATCAGGCATTGTCCTAAGGTTGGCAAATATAGTAGGCTCAAGAAACGACAAAGGCATAATTTATGATTTTATCAGAAAATTGAAGGCAAATCCAAATGAATTGGTAATTTTAGGCAACGGTCTCCAATCAAAATCCTATATGCACATATCGGACTTTACTGATTGTTTACACCACTTATTACTTGTTTCAGAATCCAGCAGAGAACAAAACATCAATAACGTTAATGTATTTAATATTGGTAACATAGATCAAATTAGTGCAATATCGATTGCAAATGAGATTTGCAGTATACAGAAGATAGGCAAAGTGTCATACCACTTTCAAGAAGATTCAAATGGAAAAGGCTGGATAGGAGATGTTACTCAAATGCTGCTAGACATTTCAAAACTAAAAAGCACTGGATGGTCACCGCAAAACAATAGCAGAGAAGCAATAATAATTACGGCAAAAGAGATGATAAAAGAAACTATCTAATCGAATTGTGACCTAACATATCAGGAGTGCAAGTAATCTCGCCATATATATACTGGTGAAGCATGAATGATATATTGCGATCCATTTGTATTGAAAATATATTTATATACCTTTACACACTTTTATCCCATTTTCATAGTGCTAGATACCAAAACCTACCCTCTTAAGTTCTTGAAGGCATAGAACTAAAGGATACAACATCAGATCTACATACAGTATTGCCAGAAAGAAAAAGAAACAAATCAAACCTTATTCCCTTGCCTACAAATCAACATAACTAAAAAAATTCAATCAATCGATTGTGCGGCACACAATAGCAAAAGGAAGTAAAACATCATATGGCGGAAAAAAACAAGATGTCATTCATAAAGCAATTGTGGACATATCAAAATAAACAGGAAAAAGTCCTTTGGCTGAATATAGAGAAGTAGAGTAAATATACACTATAGGAATTAGGAATTAGGAAAAGACACAGAGAAAAAAGAGTGTAAAAAAAGAGTATCATAACAGGACACAAAATGGATTTGGACATGACGTCAATGCAATCAAGAAAATTAATACATAGACCATGCATAAGAGAACAGTCCAAGGCATACAATGCAGAATTAGAAACAGTATCAATAAAATTTAACGATAAATCGAAACAAAATAACAGTATAGTGACATATTTGCGTTGGTAAAATACATAAAAAACGCTGTTGGATAAAAAACCTAGAATAGTTTACGGGTGCTTGTTTTCTTTAATTATGCAAGATAGGCATAATATTCAACTGGCTAACTCCAAGGAAAGATTATAATAGGTAAAACTTTAAATTTTTTGTTTGTTACCTCATTCCGGCAAAACCAGGTCAATACTTTTGATATTTGCTTTATTCTTTCTTGTTAATATTGCCAGTAGCGGAGGGCATCTTGATCAGTGGGATGGAATGGAAGCATTTTTTGTCACGGAAAGTATGGTGTTAAAACACACCGCAAAGTTAGATCCCTCGGTGCCCAGTGTAAAAGAGACAAATTTCAACGTAACCTATACAGTACATGCAAACACATGGTTACAAACAGGAAAGGGGCCGAACATAAACAATACAACACTTGAACCCGTATACACGGTTAGATCATTGTTGTTGTCTGCCTCTGCAGTTCCTTTTTACTATTTGTCCTTTCTCCTTTCGATTCCACCAATTGAGGTTATTGGTCTTTTGGTAAATTCATTGTTCATTTCACTAATCTGTGTCGTGGTGTATTGTTTTTCATGGGACATTCATGGATCCAAAAAAATAGCATTTCTGCTTAGTTTAATAATTGGTGTTTGTTCTTTTCTTTGGCCATTTAATACCACATTATGGATGCAACCCCTACAGGCACTAACTCTTATCTCATCAGCATATTTCATTTACAAATCGCTTCATTACAATAAATCCCTTATTTGCCATTACACGGTTTTAAAACATGACAAAGGAGGTTTTTTTGCGGGATTAGGGGGCCTTTGTCTTGGGTTATCAGTTTTTTCTAACCCTACAAGTGCGGTTTTTGTCCCTGCTTTTGCAGTATACAGTATTTATTATATGCGACATAACAAGAAAAACCTACTCCTATTTTTGTCGATGTTAGGTATTGCATTATTGTTATTGGGGTTTCTCAACAACATAAGGTTTGGTGGATTTACTAATTTTGGCTATGGGTATTATGAATCACTAGCCACTCACGATGGGTGGAGAGGCTTGGTAGGCTTATTAATAAGCCCAGGGACCGGATTACTTTTTTATTTTCCCATTGCAATTTTATTGCCACTGGGAGCAAAATACATGTATAAAGAAAACAGAGCATTGTTTCTTCTTTTTGGATCTGTTTTAATTCTAAACTGGATAAACATAGGAACCCTGTCCTATAACAGCGAACCTGTTTCATGGAGTGGTGGTCCCTCATGGGGTCCCAGATACCTTATACCACTGTTACCGTTTATTGTGTTGATATTAGGCAATATCTTTCTCCATTTGAGAAGAAAAATATTTCTTAAGTCCATCATTATCTCCCTTTGTGTATTTGGATTCTTTGTTAATCTAACAGGTGTGCTTTTCTGGTATCACTATGGGATTTTGTATGTCTGGGAAATTGAGCAACTGCATGTAAAACACCCTAACGATTGGGTAGATACTATGACATGGAATCAAATCTACTCACCAATCATAATTCACACAAAAGCATTGTTGTCTGACTATATATCTAGTGTGGACCCCGAACAATATAGAACAGACCAAGGTTACTATTACGAGTGGATAGCATTGGGTCTTGCGCCCTGCTCATACGATATTTATCTTTACTGCAACCTTGGAATTGCTCCGGTTTTAGCAATATCCCTACCTATTGCTGTAATCGCAGTTTTCATATTAAGAGAAATTAGGGTTCCAATCATTTGCAAACTTTTCAGGAAAAAATCATCATCTTATCTATCACTTAACAAAACTACAAAATGACAAACAATCCTATAATATATTTTACACAAGTTTGGAAAAATGCAATACAATACAGGCACAGTTGACTTAAGGCTTTTAATCAATTCATTAAATCAATGGAATGAATTAGCAGGCAGTTACACACGTCTTTTGATTATACGTTATATTATTTCAATGATACTGGACACCAACTATTGTGTTCTCTCCTTAATGTATTGTATTAGCATTTCAATATAATTTTTCATAGCATGAACAAAATGAGATGTATCTCCAAGTATATTCTGCATGCAAGCAAATACCAAAATTGTTGCAAAAGTTGATGGCGAAGGAACATTTCTCCAATTTGCCAAAGAATATAGCAGTAATTGCTATGCAGGAAAATGTTCATCGATGGTCATCGATGAACACATCAGGAAAAATCCTGTCAACAAATTCTATTGCATCCGCATAAAAAAACGACGATGACCTGGTTAATTTGCCATTGGTGTTTAATCTACAACAAGTTCACCCAATCTTTTTCATTTAATTCACAACATATGGATTAACTTGTGCTTTATCTATTTTACATCCAACCCAAAATATAGATACATAGTGCATTTTCTTTGTTTATCAGTAATTGGCGATAACCTTTCAGATATATTTCTTAACAGACCTCTAAGGATTGTATTAATCGCATACAAAAGGCAAAAACAACAGTGAAGAAGCCTTTTAGATATATTGCTCACAATAAATACGGATGCATAAAATTGGTTATTTTAATTATTTAGCGTAGACAGTAGGACTAATAATAATAAAAAAGAAAAAAGGTTGTTTTTATCTTTGGCTGATAATAGTTATTGCCAAAGAGTTGTCGGCACTGAATTGGACGTTTCTTCCAGCATCATTCCACAACAATATCGTATTGATGTTACCTAGTGTGGATTGAGTTCCTTTGTTTGGAGTGGTGCCTGACATTTGCTCATTGAGATCCACTGCATAGAGTCCTTGGCCATTACCCAAATTGGTCACCAATTGCTTATTGACAGCTATTGCATTTACAGGTTGTCCTGGTACTACATTTGCCACCACAAGCTGAATTCCATTGGTTGGCAGATTAAGCAAAACCGTTCCATCAACCATATGACAAGGAGAAAGTGTTGCAATTACTCGCATTCCCTCCTCTGCCAATGTTGAAGGACCCAATGATACGGCCCGGTATATTGGAGCGCAAGATGGTGTTGTTGTTATACTTCCAGT
>JBNJLU010000008.1:0-14443 GCA_050591185.1 Candidatus Nitrosocosmicus sp. | reverse complement strand
ACATATCAAATATAAAAGACCACCCATGGTTTGATTATACAAAATAAACGACTGTAGTAAAGTTAACATCACTCAATTTCATTATTTTTGATTTCCTATCAATTGCCAGATAAAATTTAAAAACGCGTTTACACAGAGTTTATAAAATCAAATCACTTCCATATAAAACCCAAGTAGGAATCGATAAAGACAATTATACAAATTAAACACATGGGTAATAGTTAATTATTTTTTCAAAATAAAGTTTAATTTTTATATAATAAAAATTGAATTAAACAATATGAAGGGATTGATTATATATATTCCAGAAAACAGGTTTAATATCATTAGACAAATATTATACGAAAATAAGGTTGAGGGTATTTCATATTTTAATATTATGGGACAAGGGGAATTAGAAAGAAAATTCAACGAAAGACCCAAAGAATACAAAACACAAGAAAAGTATGTTCCAGGATTTGCCAGAAGGACAAGGGTAGAAACAATTGTTCCAGACTCCAAAGTTAATGAAATTATCGAGTCGATTAAAAAAAGTGGGTCATTTCAAGGAAAAATATTCATTTGCGACATATCCGAGTCTTTTGATATCTAAAAGAATAAGATTCCCAATACAAAAACAATTAGCATTTTTTTGATTATAGAGCAAAGGATTTGACAAGAGACATTTAGTTTATGCAGATTGCAATAGAGAAAGAACAAAAACAATATTTAAAAATAATGCATTCTTTAATCATATCAATAAAAAGTTATAACTACTTATAAAGAAAAATAAAATCCAGACTCAAATACTTCAAGTTTTTTTTACAGTATTTAATGGATCTATCACATAAGAATAATTAAGACCGTATAAAAGGCCGTACGGCATGTTTCTCAAAAAAATTTTAAAGATTAAGCAACATCCAATTAATTATAAATGTAGAATCCATTATGAAATACATTACGCTAACAATACATCCAAAAACACTAAATTAATCTAATAGTTCACACATTCATTTATAATTTCATATTAATCTTTAAGAAGTGCTTTGTTGCCTAATTCTGAAAATCGTTTTTTGATGATTCTTTTTTAACATCCTAATTCGGAATCTGTCATCCACCAACACCTAGTTTAACTTAAAAAGTCAAGTGTGAACGGAAAATTGAATTAGGCAACAAAGCATTTAAGAAGCATTAACTAACATAAGAGCAAAGTAACTTCATATTAACTGACTAATATTTTATAAATGTAATATTTTGATTAAGAAATCTAATAATTATCCATGTATTCAAGTATCCAATTTAAGAAAAGAATATGGAAGGAAAAAAACAGCGCTGGATGGAATATCATTTAACGTAGATTATGGAAAGGTGTTTGGATTCCTTGGCCCCAATGGGGCTGGAAAAAGCACAACAATAAAAATTCTTACCACATTGCTAAACCCATCTTCAGGGAATGTTCTTATATTTGATAAAGACATTACAAATAAAGCGTCAGAAATCAGAAAGAAAATAGGCGTAGTATCACAACAACCAAGTTCTGAAAACAATCTAACAGTTGAAAGAGCACTCGATCTGTACGGATTGTTATGGGGAATTAATGGAAATAGGAGATACGACAAAGTAAATGAAATTATTGATGCCTTTGATCTTCAAGAAATCCGAAAGACAAAAAATGACGAGCTATCGATAGGTCAAAAAAGAAGGGTTCAGGTTGCAAGGGAATTTATACACGACATGGAATTGCTTTTCCTTGATGAACCCACAGTTGGTTTAGATCCCTCTGCTCGCAGGATGCTTTTAGACTATATTAAAAAGCAGGTAAAATCTGGACTAACAGTATTTTTTACAACACACATAATGGAAGAGGCAGAATATTTATGCGACGAATTAGCTATCATTAACAGAGGAAAGATCATCGCTTTTGATACACCACATGGCCTAAAGCACAAATATAGTGAGAACAGTATTATTGACCTGAAGGTAAAGGATATTACTGCTGAGTCGATCCTGCCAAGGATAAACAACATTGCGTATGGTTCAAAAATAGAGATTAATGGGATCAATGGTTTTAAGATAAAATCATTTAATTCCCAGCAAATCCTGACCAAAATAATGGAGGACTTTTCAAAAAACAATATAAAAATTGATAGCATCACAATTGAGTCTGCTTCTTTGGAAGACGTGTTCTTAAACATGGTAAGCGATAAATAATGGGATCATTTGGTTTCAGGGCATTTTGTTATACTTTTACCCTTAACATGGAAATAGCCGCAATAAAAAAGGCTATAGATGACAAAATAGAAATAACAACAACTTCCACAATAACAAAATCAGTGATCTGTGAATATATTCCCGCTCTTGTTATATCCACTATATACGTTAAAGGATTTATGTAAAAGGCTGTCCTAAGTGGTTCGGTCACACCTTCCGCAGGATAAAACGTAGAACTTGCGAACGCAAAAAACAAAAAAATACCGTTACTTATCACATTAAAACCTTCGCTGCTTTTTAATCTAGTAGATATTATAACGGTAAAAGAACCGAAAAAAATGGAGCCGATGATTATGGCAAAAATTGTATAAGGTATACTCCACAATGTAGGATTCGCACTACCCAACATGGTTGGTAATCCCACAAGTAGGATTAATAACGCACTTGCCAATCCCATAATCATAATAGTCACAAGATTGCTGATTATATACTGGAGTTTGGTAAAAGGCATTACAAGTAATTGTTGAAACATCCCATTCCTTTTATCATTCCAGATAATGCTCCCAGCTACAGTACTGCTGTTCATAACATTAAAACCAATCATTCCTGCTGCTAAATATGATGGATATGAAACAAAAATATCGCCCAATCGTATACCCTGATTTCCAATTAAAGCAGAGTAAGAATACCCAGAAATGAAAATATAAAAAATAGGGAAGACAACCTGCCATATCAAAAACACCTTGTCAACTGAAGATACCAAATTCCTGTACGTCAATCTTAAAATTTCAATAATCAATATTTACCCAGAGGTATTATTTTTGTCATATTTATTATGTCGTTATTTCTCTCCTTTTAAGAAATTATAAAATTAATTTTATCTTAAACCACCATTTATAATATCATATTCAAGTTTGTTCCCTAAATATGAATAATAAAGAGGACAAATGATGAAGACTAAGGCAGGCTTTGAGAAAAAGATAGAGAACAGGATTAGAAATTTCCCGCCATGTATGAAGTTTTTGCAATATCACTGTTCATATGAGGTATCATTTGGTTAGTACCAAAGCCATAATCAAAATATAAAACTAAATGATTTTATTTGCAGGTTCTTTAGAGGCATTCGGATAGAAGATCACATACACCCAAAGTGCACATAAAGTTCAATTTATGCAATGACGTAATATAGCACCACCTTTGTCTCCGTTTTAATAGGTGTTTTTAATTTCTTTTATGCTTGCAATTACATTTTTTAGGAATTTTCACCCTTTAAGATAAGAAATGCAGTAAACAAAAGCAAACCACAATAAACCCCCAATAGAGAAATTAATTGTGTAATTCTCGGAATTCGATAAAGAAAGGTGAGAAACAGTAATGCCAGGTTTTATTTAATGGATTGTTTTTTAACTAGCAAATCATAAAGTTAAATTATAATTAATGAGTTTATTTTGCTATGTAATGACATGAGATTACTATTTCCATACCTAATTGTAATTTTGATTCATGAAAACTTCAGCAAAAATGATCCAATACTTGCAGAATAGTATTTTTTTCGCGCTTTGACTACATACTTTCCGAATAATATAAATCTCAACAGTTGGAAATAGATGTATAATATGTCTTATGTATCAGATGATCGAAACTATACCGATCCAACACAATCAGGGATTGGCTCAACATCGGAGAGAGCAGGGGATCTGACTGGCGAACCCCCTGTAAATGAAGTTACCAATAGAGATGTTGCGTCTAAAATGGCAAATCTTCTTGAGGGATTACAATTTCCGGCAACCAGGGATGAGATAAAGAGTCATATAAACAGAAAGTCCCCATCAATGGGAAATAGAATCAATGATGTATTTGAGGCCGTTCAAAACAACCTTGAAGACGGGATCAAATATGATAGTGTTTATGCGGTAGAGATGGCGACTGGGTTAGTCGAAAAAAAAGAATAAGAAAAGTCACGTAAAAATTACGGTTTATGCCAAAATAAAAGATAGACGGTAAGCAATAGTTCCAGAAACTTTTTTTATGGCAACTATAACCTATGTTGTATTAAGCATTTGCTATATTTTCATATTTAGTATCCACGACTTTGCGTATTATTTTTAGGAGATCGGTTTTTCTCAATGCAATTTTGTTAATAGGAGTAGCAGCATAGTGCAAAATCATATTAATTTAATCATCTATTAAAGATAATATTATTAACAATGGGAACAAGTAAAGCCTTTAGATCATCTCTTTTTATGGTAATACTTTGTCAATATCAAAAAAAAGGTATTCAATTCTATATAATATATAATGGGGATGTATATCATTTTCCATGTGGCTGTACCTATTGAGCTAATACTGCAGGATTTGGCAGTTATTATGATTATAGCGTCTGTAATGACGTTAATTTTCTACAGATTAAGGCAACCAATCGTGATAGGATTCATAATCGCAGGAGTCATAATTGGACCCCATACCCCCCCCTTTAGTTTGATTCATAATGACGAGGTTCTCAATCTGTTTGCAGAACTTGGAGTAATATTATTACTTTTCACTGTCGGAATGGAGTTTCCCATACAAAAACTAAAGAAAGTAGGAAAAAAAGCCACGATCATTGCTGTTAGTGAGGCTTTTGGAACTTTGATTGTTGGTTTTATTACCGCACAGGCTTTAGGACTTGGTTTTTATGACAGCCTGTTTTTGGCTTTGGCAATTTCAGTAACAAGCACCGTTATCGTAATGAGAGTGTTGGGTGAATTGCATCTGATGAAAGACGAATCAGCCCAGTTAATTTTGGGGACTGCAATAATTGAAGACATTATTGTCATCTCATTACTTGCAATATTTCAATCTTCAGGAACAAGTGGCAATATTTCTGTAAATGAAATCATGATTTCAATTGGAATAACAATTGCATTTATTGTTGGGGTTTTGGCAATAGGCTCAAAAACCATACCTCGCTTAATTGATGTTATTGCAAGAACCAATCATCATGATGTATTGATTGTTGCTGCGGTGGGGGTAGCTTTTGCTCTTGCATTTGTCTCATCTCATCTGGGAATATCTGTCGCTGCTGGTGCATTTTTTGCAGGAGTTCTTATCGCCGAATCAAAATCTCATTCAGTTACAAGTGTTTTGGCTACGCCAGTTAAAGATATTTTTGCAGCCATGTTCTTTGTGTCGGTTGGTGCCTTAATGGACTTTAAACTGATGCCCGTATTTATAGTCCCTGCAATAGTATTGATTGCTGTTTCCATCAGTGCTAAATTCATCACAGTCTTTCTTTCAGCAAGAGCTCAGCGTATAGACAAAATAACCTCAGTTCGCACCGCTGTTGGTTTATCATCCTCTGGTGGGGAATTGGCACTGGTTGTAGCAAAGGGCGGAAGCGATACCGGAGCAACCAGTTCCATAGTGTTGCCCATGGTGGGAACTATGACCATCATTACCACGTTTCTCTCCCCGTATGTTATAAAATATGGATGGAAAATTGCTCAACGATTCGAAGAAAAATCAAAAAACAACAACAATAACCATATCTGACAATAATACGGATCATAATAGAAAAAGCAGGTAATTTTGCTATAGCATAATGGAGTGCTTTTTCATTTACATTCATTTAAACCTTAATCAAGCGGTTTAAACATCATTTGAACCATAGCGGGTATAGTACTGTTTCAAACATATCGCAAACCCCACATGTCAGCAATCATCTGCTTCACAATTCTTGCACCGGGGAATGCAATCTCTGAAAACAACAGTTACATCTTTTAGCAGATCGCCATCATAAAAAATTATATATTTGTCTTTCAAAATGTATTTAACTACAATTGGAGAATCTGCTGATTTGTTATCTTCCGTCGACGATAGCCATTTCATAAAAGCCATAGTTCCAATATCTAAATAAGTAGATGTAATGGGTCTGTCGAGTGTTAGTTTGGATTTTCTAGACCATATTACCTAATCTTTCCTTTCCAAGCATAACATCTTCAAATACGCTATTAAGGGTATCTGTTAAACATACCTGAAAAATACTTTATTGTGGTATTGGAAAACATGTTGAAAACACCATTTCATCTCATTTTTATAATGTAAGTGGAATTAAATCATCATATTGGTTGGCATAAAAGACAATCTACAAATAATGGTCATAAAATAAACTACATATTCCTAAATTCGATAGTTGTACAGTAATAGTTATAATATTTTGACTGCAATTAATATTATGAATTTAACAATTGTTATTATCTTTTTTGCCATCTTTTATCTTATTGGCACCGGTTTATCATTTGTACCTGTTTATGGTCATGCGAGTCCTATTACTTATAACCCCAAACCCAATCAAATAATTAATTCAGAGCAACTGCTTCCGAATGATGTAACCATCACTTTTACAGAGAGTCCTGAACCGAGAGCAAGTAGTTTAAAAGTTATGGGCCCAAATAATGAACGGATAGACAATAATGATTTACAAGTGTTGGAATCAAGTAAATCTCTTTCTATTTCACTTGATAAACCCAAAGTAATACCAGGAATTTATACAGTAAATTGGTTAGTTTTATCAAAAGCCGATGGTCACATTACCAAAGGCTCCTATGTATTTTCGTTAGCTGAGAGCGGACAAAACCAAAACCAACAACCAGCCACCAATGCCTCGTCAGTATATTCCAAAAATATTACAGCTGATAATGTTATCTTAAACTTTGATATATCACCATTTAAAGTAGGTCAAAACACATTCAATATTCAAGTTTCATATGCGAATGGTACAGCGGTTGAAAATATCAGGTATGTGTTTTTGGAATTTAACAATCCTGCTAAAAATTTAGGACCTATTGGTGATGTAATGGATAAGATAGAACCAGGAAAATACACTTCTACAGGGAGCTTCTTAAGTCAAGAAGGTGACTGGGAGATTAAAATAACAGCTCAAAGGATAGGAGAATATGACATAAATCAATTGATCAATGTGAATGTGACCTAGATTTTTAAATTTTAGAAAAAACCAATCAATTATTATGCATGTTTTAGGAAAGAGAAAAACGATAACGCGAATTACGGATGAATTACATCTTTTCTTAGCATAGTTTTTGTCTCTTAACATTTTGATATGATGTGAGAGCAAAATCCAATTTTTAATGACAATATCATAATTCAAAGAAAATCACAGTCCTCTAAAAGTATCTCCCTCTGTCTATTGTCCTAATTCCAATTATTATCAAATTGATAGCCTATTTCAATTAAAAACAAATATTTTGAACAGTTACCCAATATAGAATTGCACTCCCACTAGTAGCCAACAAATCCAAAAAAATGCAATTTTTTCAAAATACGGTTTTAATTTAAAACTACTTATTTAGCCTTGATTCCAAGTCTTCAATTTTTTTTCTGATCTCTTTAATTTCTAGCAAAATCTCTTTCTGTGTTGCAGGAGTTGTAATTGTGTTTTCTGTTTGTTTATATGCCTCTTCGGATTTCTTCACAATTACTGCAACAAATATATTGATTACAACAAATGTTCCAATCATGATAAAACTTATAAAATAAATTACATATAATGGATTAACATTTGTTACAGAAGACATTATTTCCACCCAGCCTTCTAATGTTAATATTTGAAACAATGTTAAAATAGACCTGGGTAATGTTCCCCAGTTTTCTGCATCTACACTGCTAAACAAGTTATAGCCGGCAATACCATAAATAAAGAAAATAAGAGACAATAGCAGGAAAACATTTACCATACTCGGTAAAGATTTAATAATTGTCATTACTACAATTGACATCTCCCTATATCGATTTGTCAAACGCACAACTCTTAACAGCCTAATTAATCTGGCTACGGTGGTGTAACCCCCAGAAAGGGGTAAAAGCGATATTACTATAATCGAAAAGTCCAAAATATTCCACCCATTTCTGAAATATTTTGACATATTGGGATATGATGAATAAATCTTTAATGCGGCTTCAATTATAAAAATGGACAAGACAAACGCGTTAATTAAATTAAACAGTAAAACATAATTTTTTAGTTCAGATATTGTTTCTAACACCAATACTGCTGCCTGTACTAATATAATCACAGTGATAAAATTATTAAACACACCATGATTGACTAATTTTTTTATCATAGCAGACATTTTCTTAATCCTTTGTTTTATTAGGATAACATCTTTAACTCTATTTGGTCTTCTGTTAATCAAATTACGCGTGATTTGATCTAAACAATAAACAGTCAATTAGAATTTATGGGTCTTTAATGTTTTCAATTGCCTCAAGTAACGCATCGTTTTCGATTGGCTTTCGAAGAAACAAATTGTTAATTAGAATATCACGGTTATTTTCGGGATTAATTTCGCCGGCAGTGAGAAAACAAACTTTCACTTTGTCATCCATTTTTCTTATTTCGTCATAAAGTTCAAAGCCACGCATATGCGGCATTTTGATATCCAGGATTACCAGGCTGTAGCTGTTTTTTTTGTATTCTTTTAGTGCATTTAACGGATTACTAAATGCATTAACAATATACCCTTTTTCTTCTAAAACTTTTTTTAGAGTTATGTTAATATCAAGATCATCGTCTACTAACAATATCTTCTTGATATTGCTGCATTTTGATAATGCAGGATGAACAAACTTTGATAGAATGTTTTTTTTTAATGTAATGTTTTTCTGTCCCCTTGAAATGTGAAAACCATCAAATAATTCCAAAGGTTGTTCGTTATATATTGGAAGAGTAAAGTAAAAGGTAACGCCCTTTCCGTCTTTATTGTCCTCAAACCACAACTTGCCACCATGCGATTCAATAATATTCTTAGATATGAAAAGCCCCAAACCGGTCCCACCGTAAGAGCCTGTAGCAAACTTTTCAAACAGTTTTTGCCGTAATTCCGTATTTATGCCAGAACCTTGATCCCGGACACCGATAATAACAAATCTTTGTTTTATATGTTGGTGGCTGGGTTTTTGATATTGTAAACTACCCTTATTATATTCCTCAATTCTTTTTAGATCTATACGGATAAATTTTATGCCCTCTTCTGTCTCACCAATACTGGATTTATTTGCATTACTCAAGAGATTCGACAATACTTGGCTGATTCGGGTTTTGTCAGATTCTACAATAATTGGATCATAATTAGGGGTTTGTTCCTTGGATTTGTATATTATTTTTACGTTAGGTAACAATTCCCCTACTCCCTTTATGCCGCCATTTTCAAAATCAGAAATAGTGCTCGATACAACATCACAAATATTGAACCTCTCAACCTTTAGGTTCAGGGTGTTGCTTTCTATCTTCGATACATCCAAAATGTCTTCAGCAAGACGCTGTAGTTTTTTTGCATTCCTGTAAATAACTTCAGCCATCTTTCGATTATCCGAACCCTTGTCATTAGATGAAACTAGCATATCTGATAACCCTATTATGGGTTGAATTGGTGTTCGTAGTTCATGAGCAGCCACATTTATAAACTCCTTTTGCATTTTTCCTGATTCTTTCAGCTTTTCATTTTGTACCCTTACGTGTTCATTGCTTTTTTTTAGTTCAACATTATATTGTAGACTAGATACAGCAAGAGCCACAATATTTACAAAATATGCCGCATCCTTGAGTACATGTGCGATATTGTGCGCAGTATCAAAAGATGTTGCAGAGTATGACATAATTATTTGAGAGAATATATCTAATGTGAGATAACCGACTAGTCCCTTATAGAAAAGATCCTTTCTTTTGTACAATTGCTTTTTATAGAAAAAGAACAAAGCAACTGAAAATAATATAAGAGGAGGAATTTCATAAGGCCTATGCAAAGAGTAATCATCTATTACACTAGCAGGCAAGATCAGGAATAGAGAAGCTAATGCAATTCCGATAGAAAACAAAGAGAGAAGTATTAAATAAACCAGTATTCTTTTTTGTAATTTCTTATTTGCCTTTTTTTGATCATTTTGCTCTTCTTCTGATTGGTATAGTTCGCTTTCCCATTTTGACAAACTAGAATATTTTATTATTGCGATGGCCAATAGAGTGCTTAGAAATATCCTTCCAGCAAACCAAGTTTGGGGAATAAAATATTTAATGAACACGGGATCGCTAATTGCAACATAGGAAATTATTACGTGTAGCAAATCAATTAGGGCACTAACGAGAAAACCTATTCCAATGAAAAGGCTAAAGACATCGTTTAGCATACGGGCACGTGAAATATAATAAAACGACAAAACCACACCAAATACCACTGCAAATAATTCTATGTAGAAATGATGGACGGTGGATGATATCCAAAGATAAGGATTGGCGGCTAAAAAGGCAATTATTGTTAAAGGGATTGCGGGCAGAATGGTGTATTTGAAGATGATTTCATGATTATGAAAAAGAGCTGAAAGTTTAGGAGCCAAATGACAACTACTGCTGTTTAAGCCTATATCTCAAGAAAAGCGCATTCCGAGAAAAATGTAATAAAAGTGCGATCGACAGGTGAGATAAATAAATCATCAAAACATAAGCCACACTACGAATGTAAGAAAAACCATCAATTGTCATTCTTGATAATGGGTTATTTATCATGTTATTGGCTATCAATAACACACATATTAGCATAGGATATAAAAATTTCTGATGATTTTTATAATTATTGGCATCATTGATTTAATAGTAATTATCATAAACTCCATTGTTATGATAAATTAGATAGTATTATTTTGCAAACAAAGAACAATAATTCAATTAATTTAAATTAATGAGGTTAGTAAATTGACATATTTTTTATGGATAATCAATAAATCCACAAATAAACACCATCCAAAGATGAATCACCAAAAACTCAATGCCTGTAAATGCCAATAATATCATGTTCTATAGTGCAAGGTTATTCTGTCACAAATAGCATCAGGTAAATGAGATAATCATCGTAAGAAGGGTCGTCAGCTCCAACGTATCAAAAGGCAACTATTACTGATAATCAATAATACACAATGTTACACTGCGTAACATTTTTAATTATGTTGTGACTATCTAAATGAATGGAGAGCATAATAACTTCTATTAGACAATTGCTTGATGAATTAGAAGAAAAGATAAAGGAGATTCCTAATGATCAGCAAATCCACAATTCAAAATATAAAGACATTGATGCAAACAGTCAGGAGGATATCAAAGAGTATGTTAAAGAATTAATCAGGGAAATAAACAACCTAAAGAAAAATAAAAACAATCGTAACAAAGATATCCAATATGATGAATAGGCAAACAGGTTATCAATAACACATATTCACCATTAGGGAAAACTTTGTTTGACTATACGAATCAAAAGGAAAATAATTTATTGAGACAAATAAACTCAAATGAAAGAGGTTCATAACAATAGTGAAACACCGTTTGCTCTTTATAACATACCATATTTCTGCTCCCGATAAATAATTTTGGTTTTATTTATAGTAAGCCGTATGCAGGTATTGCAGCACCATTTATTATTTTCGAATCATCTGAGGAAAGGAACAAAATTACTTTGGACAGGTCTTCTAACTTTATCCATTTTGAAAAGTCCGCATTAGGCATTTCCTTTCTGTTAGATTCTGTATCCAATATTGTGGGCAATATGCAATTTATATTAATATTTGATTTCTTAACTTCCTGATATGCAGATTCTACAAACCTAATCAACCCTGCCTTTGATGCAGCATAAGCAGAATCATACCCATTTGACATTAAACCGGTTTTAGAAGCAATATGGACTAATTTTCCATAATTATTTGCCATCATCACAGGAATCACGTGTTTGCTAATTAAAAATGCAGATTTTAGGTTAATGGTAATCATCTTATCCCATTCTGATTCATCTAGCTGTGTAACGCTTTTACCTCCAATGTATGAACCAACTACATTGATTAATACGTGAATTTGGCCATGCTTTCCAATAATATTTGAAATTGATCTCTTTGTTTCGTCATCTCTCGTTACATCTACTTTTGTGAATTCTATTGTGGTGGATATGTTTAATGGCTGTTCCAACAAATTACCCAGTTCTGCTTTTAACTCCAGCATCTCTTTTTCTGATCTATAGGTAACAACTATTGTTTTAGTATTGTATTTCAAAAAAGATTTTGTTAAAACTCTTCCTAAAGCGCCTGTCCCTCCTGTTATTACAATAACCTTATTTGAAAAATCATATTTCATATTATCAGTTATCTAATGTAGTGAATTTACTTTTCGTTTTGTGTGTATAACTTTAAGTCGATTGTATTGTTACAAAAACCTATGCATGGCCTATTTTGATTTTTTTTGAGAATTTCTGGCTATAATAAATAAAACAGCATGTTGTATGAATAGTCATAATACTAGACGAAAAAAAAACATTAACAGCCCTATTTCAACAATATCGATCCATGTAGATATTGTTGTAGAAATTATGCAAACTGGCAAATACTGATTTATTTGTCCCATACATGAAATTCCGGAGAATTTAAACCGGAAAAATGGTTTATGAAATGATGTCAATGCATAATTGAGAAATTGAGACAATTGTAGCGAGTGTACTTTTTTTAGGATTGTATAATTTTCAACCAAATACATGCAGTCAATATTTTTGTTTTTTTGTAGAGATCTTAAAAGAGGAAAGTCAATTGTAAACTTTGGCAGGGCAATTGATTGTTAATTACCTTTATAGTATTCACTATGCCATAATCAAATAAAAAATATAGAAACTAAATACTACAATGAAATGTTATTGGTGGGAATTGAGATAAGGAAGTTATCCTTACAGATATGTTTAGACATTTCTCTTATGACCACATCCTTTTCATTGGCATTGATCATTGACAGTATCCATTGATAATTGCTGGAAACTTTTTTATCATTAATTGCTGTATCCGAAAGATTCGTTATTGCTGTCCTTATCGCCTCATAGGCATTAGCAATATCTTCAGGAGATGAAAATTTAATGACCATCTGCTTGAATTTAGATACAAGATCCTTACGCAACTCTTCTATAGATCTGAACCTGGCCCATGCAATGTAGGAATTGCAATCCAATGCCCCTTGGTGTTGTAAATCCCATTTCATTTTAACAGATTCTGCAAACTTTGCTTGCAAAAGACTTATTCTGGCATATTTGAATTCGTTTGGATCTTCAGGGCTATATGCATAGCAAAGATAATCATGATTTGGCAAAAATCGCTCAGAATCTATCCTTTGGTTTATTTCCTCGGTCAACAAGTCCTTATTTCCTGTGTGGACGGCATCTAATGCCCATCTTCTATACACATCAGCATTTACAACATTATTAAATAAATTAAAGTCATATCCTAATCTGACAATGGCTGAGGTAATAGCAGTATAAACGTCAGCTTTATCTATATCGGCAGCAAGGCCAGAAATTAGTTGATTTACCTTCTTTTTCAATTCATTTCGTAATTCCAAATGTGTATGGAATTGTGCCCATTCTATATGATCTGCAATAAACGGATTGTTACCAAAAGGATCATGGAAATTGATTTTTTTTGTATTTGCAAGGTGTGCCAAGAATACTGAAACATAGGCATACTTTCTATCGTTTCTGTCATTTGCATCTTTAGCATAGAGCGAAGGGTTTTTTTCCTCATCCTCACTGAGAATAATTGCAGACATTTGTATTACTTGATAAGGATTCCAGGTGGATAGTGTAAAGTAAATTTTTGTGTAACGCCCCTTAACACCTGTGGCATAAGGAGCCATTTGATAAGGTCCGTATCCATAACCTAAATCAAAGGGATTGGTCTGATCATCTCTTTCTTTATCAACAAGGTTGTCCTGTCCAGGTTGGTGTACAAAACGCCTATAACCGTCAGCAGGGTCAAATACAATCTTTGTAGCATGCCAAGGTCCCCATGGGTCATCTGCGAGGCGAACAACAATACCGTTTGTATTGCACAAGTCACAGTTATAAAGCAAAATCCATTTGTCAAGATAATAATTCCACCTAATTGATAACTCGCCAATACAACTAGCTGAAAACAAAGGTATGGCCGAGGATTCATCTGATTGCCATATTGGCTTGCCCGAGTCTTTGTTTAAACCAGCATAGTATCTAATTGAGGATAGGTTTGCAATCTCATCCAAAGGCATATAGGCAAGATAAATATCACTTTGACGATATTTTCCAGTACCCCACAAAAGCAGGCCTTTGCCTGTAGTTTTTGGCAATCCCTGAATTTTATCGCTATCAATTATTTGCGCTGAAATATGGATGAATTTATCGGTGGATAGAGTATACAGCGAATTTCCAAA
>JBNJLU010000007.1:5375-14612 GCA_050591185.1 Candidatus Nitrosocosmicus sp. | reverse complement strand
ATCTAAAAAAACATACAATACATGTCGCTATGAGAATGACGAAAAAAGATGTCAAATCTGCGAGATTTTCATCAAATGGAATGGCTCATCATGTCCTTGTTGTAGCTATAAATTAAGAAATAATTCAAGAAATCCAAAATACAAAATAAAAAAGTATATAGAATAATAATAATTTGTCAGTAAAAACGATTATGTTTGCAAGGTAAAAAAAACCATGCATAATATAGTATATTGGTACTAAAAATACAATGATACAAATAAAAATAAAAAATTAACATAAAAACAATTTAATAAAGTTAACACTCATAATTAATGATATTAAAGCGAAAAGTAATTCTATAATTACTTTAATTCATTCACTGGATATATCCCTTACAATGGATATTGATGCGCTAAATTAGATCCCCATTTATCTGAATTGGGTAAACCAGCTGTATCTCACACATACTGTTCTTTTTTGTCTAATCTGGGTATTAGGATACTCCATAACCTTATATTATGAGATATTAATCTTATAAAGAACATGCAATTACATTACCAATGTAGAATAACATATTATGAACACTTATAACTCTATCCATTACCAAAGTCAAACATACGCATTAATAAAAACTTGCTTCTATTATTATTAAATGATATAGTAATACTTTTATAATTAATTGAGATTGGTAAAGCGTTTTTTCTTTTACCATAAATTCATAATACTTTTCGATATTGCAATTATTCTAGTTGCCCATCACCATCGGACATACCCATTGAAATTAATTTCAATTGTTTGCTCAGTCTCATGAGAGAAAATAGTCAATCTATTGATACTGTAATCAATTGAAATTATTGCATCAGAAATAATTCTATTGTTGCTTAAGTAATTCAAATTGTTAAGCAAAATAGAGTTTTTGTTTATTGATATGTATGCATTATCCCCTATGAAATATCTTATTTCCCTATATGGTTTTTGGAGCCTCATAAATACGTCTAATGAAACTTTATCAATGTTGTTTATATTATTTGCACTCGTCATTTTTCAATACCTAATTATTGTTGTTATTTTTTTAGCTTTTTATCTATTCTGATTTTTAATAAATACAATATAACTAAAAACACACAATCAAAATACTGGATTTACCTTAGATTTACAAACCTTATGTCAACTTTTTTTGAGAGTTACGCATTTACATTATTTCAATATCTCTTTAACAAATGCTGTCATTCACAAAATACATTATCCAAAATTTTTGTTACCTTTAATAATACTATCAATATATTGGTACAAAGTTATGGCCGTTTTAATCCCCAAAACAAGTCAGTATAATGGTTGCCTACCACGTTGTCTTTCATTGTATCCAATAGACGTTTAAATTGAAAATAATAGATCAGCAAACAATACAGACATTGTTTATGAAAAGATCATCAAAATAAATATCAATTGTAAATTCAGGTCAGGGTAAAAACGATGCCAATTTAGCACCAATACATTTACAAAGACTGTTTTTAAAAACTAATAGAGTGCAAAGATAATATTAATTTATGGCATGATTAGGGTATCCAGGATTCCGAACCTATTATCACGATGGCATATGACATAGTAACTAAAGACATCAAATTTGATGTTTTCAAAGAAGTTAAAGTTTTGATGTTTTTGTTTTATCGTATGTGCATTAGTACAATATACTCAAAATAAATCACATTAATCGGTTTAATGAAGTCCCTACGATGTAAATGCAATAATCTGATTATCAGTTAAGTATATATAGGATCAATCTCACAAGATTAAGTGAGAAGTCAGACCAAATCGGCCAGTATGTTTTTATAACGGTTTTACTCTATATATGATAAGTAAATTATGAGCACCTTAATTGTATTGTTATTGTTAGCAGTGATTATTCTTGCGATAATAGGAATGGGATGGTCAAATTTTATAACTAACGTATATGAAGGGTTCAACAAAGTTAAAAACTCTCCATTAATAAAAAACCTGACAGAGACATCCCAAACTGAAGTAAATAAATTGGTTAATGCCAATTAGCATGCAAATAGTCTAATTTTATTCTTATAGACTAACAAAAACCATTTTTAACATTAATTAACAAACAAAACACAATTTATCAAAAATTCAAAATCTTTTTGTTCCTTCAAAAAATGTGAACAATATAGTTACATTATAAAAACAGACAATCATGATTAAGTTTATAATTATTATTAGGCCTCTCCCAGTATGCCTAATACAAAAACATCAGTAACCAGGTTTAACCAAATCCCCCTTTCAGAAAACCGATATGTTCAAAAATGATAAATGGTATTAGGCATATGGACCCATCAATGGCATACAAACATCGCAACAATTGAAAATAATAACTATTTAGATCACATGTGTAAATGGATATTAGTTGTCAATAACAATTCTTTTCTAAAGGATCAATCAAAATAACAAAATCGGGATAGAAATCCACACAAAGACAATAATTCACATTAAACAGCAGGTAGAGACTTATTCAAATAAGGTATTCATTCAGTTTATTTAATTATTTTCTATGATTTCATCACGAGGAACTTCATTATCGCTCTTCTCTTGTTCTTCTTTCTCTTTTTTATCTTTTAATAAATCATCTTCAAAGCCATCATATTCAGCTTCTTCAATATCATTAATTTTATCCAAAAATGCCATAATTCCCATACAGGTCTTCTCTATAAATAATGTATTATTATTCATTACTCTCAATTCAAATAGTTCCTTCTTTATGATGTTTTGATAAAATTAACCCTAAAATTAAAATGCCTTTGAAAAGACAATAATAGCACACTTAACCAAAAGAATTACAAGTATGTATATTTAATAATATACAGATTAAAACACTACAACATATGTAGATTGGATTATTAACATTAGAACGCATTGCTTTATCCAGTTTCATAAAAATAAAGGCTTTTATCTTTTCTTATTCTTTTTAGGAAATGATCATTTCTTTTTTCAAGTACATATAATATAGGAAAGAATTAGGATCCATAGTAGAGACAATTCATAAAGTTAGAACATATAATATAGCAATTATTATTGGATATTTTGTATTCTCCCTCCCTCGTTGACCATTTAGTATAAACAAATATACACATACAATTCCCATAAGCAAATAAATTGAGTTCAACATATTATTGTAACTTTAACTGTGATATACTAGTTTCTTTCACAATGGTTTGCATTGCTATTTTCAAAAAGAACTAACGATAACAAACAATGGAAATTAGAATATATAGATACAGTTTACAAAATCTATGATTGGGACAAAAATTTAACAGGGTATTTTTTTCCTAATTATGACAAAACAAAGGAAACAGATGGTAATGATAAAACAAACGGAGAAAATTATGATTTTGATGAGGAAACAGAAATTATAGATAAAATGCATAAAGAAAATATTACCGTTTTTGGTGGAAATTTGATGCTTCCGATGATTAAACTTTATCTCCTTGACAACCAAGATGGAATAGATTTAGATTATGCTATTAGTACGTTAGAGGAAAATGTACAGAGAACAATGAGATGGAAAGAATGGGTACAACACAATCATGAAAGATTCGCAATAATCGGTAGTTCTATTTATACAGCTAGGGAAGATAGAGATATGCTATCTATACTGCTTGGTATTAATGCATCAATGACATTAGGAGAAAAAGAACTTCTTAACAAATTAAGATCTTTGTTAGACAAACTACATGAAGACAAAATGATTTAATGGTATTATGTTGACACATATCGCCAAAATTTTAGATATCCGTCATATTTACTTTTTGAAACCACCTAACAGTTCCCATTAGCATATTTTGTTTATCTAAATGCTCTATGGATGCGATATAATGAATAGAGTAACGTTAGCTTAATTTATAGGTAATATATCGATAGATACAAAAAACGTCAGCAGCTTGTCCATGTGTATATTAGCAATTCAAATTAAAATCATAAAGAATACCAAAAAAAGGCAAATGAATGATTTTGACATAGGTCTTTTTAATCAGGAATAAAAAAAGATTTATTTTTGAATATACAATAATGATTATGGAATACATGATGTATCCACGTACTTCATCCTGCTTTTCAATATTGAAAAATAATAGAAGATGATTGTTGTCGATTCATTGTTTTTATATATCAATACAAAGGAATGTAATTCCAAAATGAAATTTAAATGGGTATATAAATGTTAATATAACAGAAGTCACTATTTGTAGATATAAATGACTACGGATGTTACTATAAATGAGCAAGAAGAAACCTTCAAAAATTATTATGCATCTGAGTTACGCAAGAAAAAGCAACAGATTAACAATAATAACAGAGGCTTCAATGAGCTAGAAGACGAAAGGAGACAAGTTTTTCAGCAAGCAATTAGAACACCTGGTCGCAGAGGCGAGGTGATAAAAAAGGAGGAAATTGAAAAAGAATTCACCAGGCGCTTTAAAGAAGAGAATATGGCTGCTGCTGCTTCTTCCCAATAACCAAACAAATTATCTCTAACTAAATTTTTTAATTTCAATTTTTAACAAATAGTGTTAAATCATTTATTAATGAATTTATCAATAAACAAGACGAGAAAATATCCCATCCAAATACAATTTCAATAAATCACGATAAAGAAGTTATTTTATAAAAAAATTAGTGACAACAATTGTATTGACCTATGATTTGTTTCTAAATTATTATTTTTAGTTTCGCATTCACTATCGGATATTAAACTTTATTTTTCATAAAAAAACAAAAATCCAATTTACGATATCCTAAAGGATTTATTTCCAGTAACTCATATGCATCAAATAATGGCAATCCCAATAGAATTAGGATTAGCCCTATAAAAAAATTCAAGATTAATATTAGGTTTATATTGCAATGATCCATTTACCCTTACTTAAATAAACTAGCTCTTGTCATCCCTTTGAAAAGTAATTTTGTTTTGTTTATTGATAAACCGCAGAATAAATGAATTCATAACCAAATTTTATTTAATATGATACAAGAATTAGGTAAAATGTTTCAAAAAGTGTCGTACAAATAACAATTTGCGATTAATTTAGAATATGCAAAATTTTAATTTTAACTTTAATTTTATTTATTCAAACGGATTTATCAAATAATATACATAGCAATTAGCCAATACAACAAATAAGTATTAATATCTATAGAGCAGTTGTACAGTTATGCAAGGTATTCAAAAAATAAAATGCTCAACGTGCGGAACAATGTTTATGTCTGAAACTGATAGTACTCAATGTCCATCATGCCAAGAACAAAGTCACAGTCACAAAGAACAAAGCAGTAATGTAGGAGGTGGCTGCGGGTGTGGTCATAGCCACTAATTTTTATTGATACTTGTTAAAATCATTTTCAAAGTATATAGAAATAAAGCATATATCCATCACACAGCATCATATGAGGGCAATTAGATGGATTTAGAGATGCATGATAAATCGTGTTATGGATAAAAAACATCACATAGATTCACTATTTATGACATCTTTCGCATTATATTTAAGTTAAGGCATCATGAGAATATTTATTGACTAGGGATACCTCAAATGAATTTTAATCATGTTATCCTTATTGCGCAATCTTTATTCAACTACGCCATATAACAAAAAGAGAATACTCGTAGTATAACTTTTGTTTAGGATTTCAATCCAGATAGAATAAGTATTTAATCATAGAAAGGCATATAGAAAACAGCTGCATATATAATTATCCGTTGTATATTTTAGGATTTATGGAGAATAACCCATCATAGAATGATTGAGGTGTACTGTTTTGCTTAATGATGATGATCTACAGAATAAAGTTATCGAATGTAAAGAATGTTCGCGTTTAATTAACTATATTGAAGGTATAGGTCAAGCCAAAGTAAAGAGATTTACGAATGAGAACTACTGGGCAAAACCTATCCCAGGTTACGGTGATCCAAAAGCCACTCTTTTAATTATTGGATTAGCACCTGCAGCACATGGCGGTAACAGAACAGGGAGAATATTCACAGGAGATAGCTCTGGCGATTGGTTAGCAAAAGCGCTTTTTGAAACAGGATTTGCAAATCAGCCAACTAGTATTTCAAAAAATGATGGATATGCCTTAAAAGATGCTTATGTTACCGCAGTAGTAAAATGCGCCCCTCCTCAAAATATTCCTACACCATCTGAGATAACAAATTGCTCTCAGCACCTTCAAACGGAAATAAAACTACTAGAGAACACCACTAAAGTTATTGTTACACTGGGAAAAATTGCTTTTGACAACTATTGCAAATCAGTTGGTATGAAAAGGTTAATTTTTGGCCATAATGCAACTTACAAATTAAAAGGAGGCAAAACGCTAATATCCTCTTATCATCCAAGCAGGAGAAACACAAACACAAAGACACTAACATGGGAAATGTGGATTGATGTATTTAAAACTGCAAAGAACATAATTAAATTTTCAGAGAACAATTAGGCAGATAGGAACATATATCGAATTAGTAACTTAGTTATCAATTTTAGCTTAAGAACTGGAATAATTGAAATTATTCTTACTTTCTACTAATCTGAAAGGATTATGAATTTGATTTAAATTTCCAAAACTATGATATAATAATCAATGCAGTAAATTATAGCTACGTGTCATAGTTACTAATAAGAATATTATATAGTTATAGCGACCAGGGTATACACCGTACACTTTAACATACGCAAGCTGCCAAATAAATACAAAATAACAACTTATGGTTTGCCATATTGTTATTCTAATCCTGCTTTGACATTTGAAACTAAATCATCAACCAATACAGTTTTTTTAAGATTGGTGGCTTCTTTTCCATTCAGTGAGGATACTACCGCCTTCAAGTCCCCTGACGGAAATCAAATGCCGACATAGATAAGATTTTAACGTTCTCAGCTATTTTTCCCATTTCTCCATACAATTTAAATCCATTCGTTTTCGGTGTCTTTTGTCAAAAAGCGCCACATTATACAATCCCTTTTTAAAAGACTATAACTCTAGCATGGTATCGTTAAAAAGAATCGATTATATGTCCACCATCTTCTAAGACAATGTTAAAACACCAATATCAGACCCATCGTCAACTAACAGAATTCCATATTGGTTCCACTTTATAGTACGTTTGTTACTCTGCAGTTGTTTTAATCATCAACGGGGTTATTTATACATGGAATGGCAAATGTTTTTTCATTTAAATATATAGCATACCATACCATATATTATAAAGGCCGCAATTAAAATTTATATATGAACTGGTTTGAACCAATATGATTGTTGTTACCATTATTTGATTCTAGCTCTTGCGTAATGGATTTTACCAAATCATTGATTCTAATTGGTTTTCTTAAAAGACGGCGTACTCCCAATATTGGAAATATTTCTTTTGTAATTGTTTCATAATAACGGAATTCAGAAGCTGTTATAAAGCAGACCTTGACTTTTTATCGATTTCTCTCATATGCTGATAGAACTTTATTCCATTCAAACCGGGCTCTTGATATCAAGAAGTAACAAATCATATAAATCAGGTTTGAAATTTGCTGATGCTTCTTTTGGATTTATATAGGCATCAACTATAAAGCCGTTGTCTTCCAAACCAATCTTAAAAGCTAAGGCAATATCAGGTTCATCTTCTACAAGAAGAATTTTGTTCTTGTTGTTGTTAATTTTATTTGTCATTATTGTTCTCGAGTATCCAATTTATCATAGTAATGACGATCCCATAGCATCCTTTTATTTATTTAAGGGTAGGCCAAATGCAAATGTAGCTCCGGTATTACCATCTTTAGTATTGTCTTCAGCCCATATAAGTCCACCATGTGTTTCTATTATGCTTTTGCAAATAAACAATCCAAGTCCTGTCCCTTTTGCCGAGTTTGTGGCGAATTTAGTAAATAATCGTGGTAGTATATCTCTATCCACTCCAATGCCCGTATCTCTTATTTTGATAACAACATATTGATTGTTACCCTTTGTTATCTCATCTGTAGTAATATGAATATCTCCACCACCTCGCTTTTCTTCTGCAAATTTAATGGCATTATCCAAAAGATTGGAGATTGTTTGTATAATCCTTTGACTATCTGCCTCTACCAAACAAGGTTCATGAGTTAAATCATAATAATAAATTCTAACATTACCAACTTCAGTGTGTTTCTTTTTTTCGTTATTATCTTTATAATCATTTACAATAGATGATAGCAAACACTTTAAATCAAATTCCTCTTTATGTAGCTTGAGGGTTTTGCTTTCAATTCTGGTCACATCCAAAATGTCCTCTGTGAGTCTTTGGAGCCTCAAAGCATTTCTTTTTATTGCCTGTATCATTTCTTCTCTTTTTCCAGGATGTTCTTCCAGTAGCTCAGAATATGCAAGAATCGCTTGGGTAGGAGTCCTAAGCTCATGGCTTGCAATATTTATAAACTCTTCTTGCATTCTGCCATGGGTTTTTAGCTGATCATATAGCTTTAGCTGCTTTGACAAACCTTCAAAGATGTTAATATAAGATAAAACTGTGAGATTGCTTGTAGAGTATGTTGCCAACCCCATAGCATCCAGTATATTATCTTTTGAATCATCTATTTTTTCTATCACCAATGACTCTCTTTTGTCACTACAAGTATAGTAACCGAACTTACATTGATTTGGTCGGATTTAAATTCAAAAGGTGTTATAGTAAAATTGTTTTTATCATCTACACCCAAATCGAGTAATATTTTGTTGACGGAATCATTTGTCGGAGTTAAAACCTGAATATTTACATTTTCATTTATTGATTTTACTTTTAAGGTAATCATTATCCCCATATTGTGCTCACGTAAAAATGCATTGGTAGTTGGAAGTAGTAACAATATTTCCTCTTTGGCCAATTTTACTAAATTACTAAACAGATCCTTTGTTTTGGATGGAATCTGGATTACCTCAGTTTTGCCTTCTTCTATTTCCCTTATTCTTTGCTCACCGACGATAGCCCTATCCCAAAAACTCTCAAATACGTATTTTTGTTGTTCTACAATATCTTTAACATTACTATATATAATCTGCTCTATAGGTTTTGGTGGTTCTGAATCCTGAGTCATAGTTGAAGAAGCCAGATATTCTGATTCGCTCACAGAAAAGTTTGCCTTGAGTCCATCTAGGTGACGAACCTCTCCAAAATATTTCATTAGATCTTTACAATAATTAAGATTATCTTTAGTAATGTTTGTAATATACCTAACTTT
>JBNJLU010000007.1:0-5365 GCA_050591185.1 Candidatus Nitrosocosmicus sp. | reverse complement strand
ATTTTTTTCTCAAGTATATTAGATAATAATTTTTGATAATCTTGTATTTCAATAACTAATGAAGAAGCCATTTCGTCACCGCAGGAGTCTATCGTTTTTGATTTGGATAAAAATTGTAATATCATATTTAATACATTATCTGAACCATACAGTACATCAGTCCTTTGGGTTTGGATATCAGATGGTAATGACAAATATTATAAGGAAAAAACACTTTCATAGTATTTATGCAATGCATTTCATTAAATCATGTTTCTAAGCCATTATTCTATTTTATGGTATAAAATTTAATGCCATATTAAAAATATTATTAAAACCCATTTTTTTAGTTAAACATTATGTAAAGTTTTTATTTCCACCATACAAGATATATAAATTATTCCTCATTATAATAATAAGAAGGTAATCTCCAATATCCAATAATAATAAAAATTTATTTAGCAATGCTTCAGTTTTAAATATTATATTCCCCAGGGTATGCTATAACTCCGGCAACGCAAACGATGTGCTTTTGAGGTGTATAGGCATGGCAAAGACAAAGATACAATCCTGCATCAGCTATACCTCACCGTCCGTTATCATTGAGATTGACACCATTATGAATAAAAAAGAGATTTTAAAACAAATCAATAAAAAAAACGAATCCAATTATAAGCATCCATAAAAATGGAAAAGAGGAAGTTCAATAAGCAATATGAGAAAAATCATGATTTTAGACGATGAGGAAGATATTGCTCTTTTATTCAAAGAAGGCCTTGAAATTATGGGTTTCTATAATGTAGTAGTATATAATGATCCAATTAAAGCATTGTATGAAATAAAATCCAACACATATGACGTAATTTTGATAGATATAGTAATGCAGAATATGAATGGATTAGAATTTTATACCAATCTAAAAAAATGGAAAAAGAATCAGGATCTAAAGTTTATTTTTTTTCTGCTGGAGAATTTAGCGAGGATAATATCAGAAACATGTTTCCCAACTTAAAAAATCAAAAAACAATTCTAATTCATAAACCAATAAGGATAAAAGAGCTATTGATCAAAATTGATGAAATAATATATGAAAAAGCAGAAATCTAAAACATCACAGGTATTATCATAAAAGGAAAGTCAAATTAATAAACCGATAACCATTTTTTGCATTTCATTATATTCTTATAAAATGCAACATTAAATAACATATTCCCATTATAATAAGTATGTGGGGAATATCAATATACCTTATGCGTCTGGCAGATTACCTTCAAGGACGTAATGACAAAAGAACTTGCAGTATCTGTAATTTTAAAGCCAAAAACGAAAAACATCTTCACGACCATATACAAAAAGAACACAAAACACAGTAAAAATGACAACGCTACAACTGAACAATAATTTTGCTTCTTGTCATAAATATATTTTATACTGTTATTTAATATCATTTTATTTAGTGTCTTAAAAGGCATATGCATATAAATTAAATAAAAACGAAATTGTAATTGATTGTTTTGTTATTTTTAGGTTTAGTGTTGGCAAAAATATATGCACTAGTCAATTAAAACATTAACAACCAGATATTGTATTGTTTATGATCTTACATAATTGAAATATGAGACTCAATTTAATCTAAAACTCTAAAAAAACCCATTACAACATGATTTTAGCCTTAAATGAAGAATTTGAAAATAGATTCGCCATGCTAGTTTTATATTTGAAGCAGAATCTAAACAACCACAATTTAAATAATATACATAGTAATATTAATTAAAAAAACATGTCTACATCAACAGACTCTACAACAACGACAATAGACACCATTTTAACAAAAGATAATGAAAAAGGAAAAGAGGAAAAAAAGAGTTTTATTGATAACAAGAAGGATTCAATCAATACAACAGAATCAAAATTTAACGAATTAATTCAATGGTTACAGAAATGGGGTTACAAGGTAATAGACAGGTCAAAAGATAACAAAAATGCAGATATCCTGTTTAGAGCAGAGATATCTCCACTTGTTTCTTACTCATCAGGTACAAATACACCCCTATTTCTTGAGTTTCAAAATGGTTTTGACGATGGATTCATTATCAGGACCACATATGAACTTGATAAATATATAGAATTACATTTAAGAAATCAAAATAGAGCAAGAGAAATAGAATTAACATACATCGAGATAGAACAGGTCATTTTACCTATGAGAGTCTCTTTTATTCGAGCACCTTCGATAATTAACATTTACAAAGTAATATTTTCAGAACAATTGACAAAACAATTCTTTTATGATTGTATCACTGATTTAATCAATGCAATGTCTTTGATCATAGGTAAATGGGATCAGAAATATTACGAAATTAGACCAAAAACTACAAAAGAGGAATCAGATAAGCAGTTTAAGCAAAGCCAGGTGTAGTATGTTTTTTAGAATAACCAGAATATATTTAACACGTGACAATATAAAACAGAATTTACAACATGATATAAGTAAATATTATAATTTAGAATGCATTAAACATCAAAAATACATTTTTAAAAATGATTATTTATTGATTCAGATGGCAGAAGATTCTTAACCTTCTTTGATTGAGATGTTATAGATTATTGCCATTATTAAATAGTTATTTTTGGTAGTTTTTTTGCTAAACAGTATTATAAAATCACATAATAAAGACCATGGTATAAATTAAAATCCAGTGAGCAGTATGAAAAAATTTAATAGTTACAATCTAACGACAAAATAAAATATAGGTTATATCTAATACATCAGATTAACTTTTGATAATAACACTAAATTGATTGAATCATAAAATAAATAAAAGGTTAAGCTCTATTGTCCCCCCCCCTTTTAATCCTTAAAATCCATTATCTATCTATTGCCCAAATAGCCCATGCAAAAATCCTCCAAATCCATTCCCTGTTCCTTCTCCGAATCCATGGCCTTTTTCATGTCCGAATGGCCCAAACATTGGCTGATCCAACGATCCCATTCGTTTGCCTTCTGATGTAAAGAACCTGTCCGCTCCCAGCATCGACAACCACTTTGTGTGCTGTATCGTTTGTTGGGTTTGCTACATAGTAGGTATATGTTAAATACCCTTGCGTTACACCTATATGACCTCCCAATACGGTTCCATTAACTATCTGGTTTTGTGCAGTTTGAGCACCCGTAATAAATGGCGTCTTTGCATTCTCTGCGAAGAAATTCTTTATGCCGTCTTTAACGCTTACTGAACCATTGATTTGAGGTAATTCGCCATATTCAGTGATGCTGTTATTGGTATTTGTGGCAGTCTTCTGTTGCTGCTGTTGGGCCAACGTATATTCAAGTGGCGAAGCTATAATGATAGAGCTAAGTAAAACTCCAACTACCAAAAAGGTTGGAATAATTACTTTCTTGCCTGTAATTCTAGTTTTTGAGGTTTTCATTGTTAAATAAAAAGCATCATTTTCTCTGTATACCCTTTGTTTACCTATGACACGTAACTTTGTTACCTGAGGCCTTTATTATTGCCATCTATTAAGATTAGAATGATGCTAATTTTTTGTGAAAAATTAAGGTTAATGCTTATGATTAGAGTCTCAGGCATATCACTTTTAAAAAAAACTGGTAATTGTTTGATGCACCAAATAAAAAAATTGTTACCCAATTCTTTTACAATGTTACTCTATGTGTAATTAGCTCGGCGGTTTTAGATCAAGTTAAAAATGATCAAAATATGGCATGATGATATAAAAAACACTAAAGGCTTTACATTGTATAACATAAGTTTACACTGCGTAATACATATAAACATGTCTTTAGAGTAAATGACATGAATAGAAAAATACCGGAAATAAAATTGATTATAAAAACCAAGATAAATAATCTAATTATCAATATGCTATCACCTCTATGCAAGATCAAAGCGATGCCAAAGCATTATGCAACTAATTCAATGGTGTTTGATTGGCAGAACCATTCAATCTTTTAGAATGCTACTGGATATGGAAAAGAAAATTAATTTAATTTAATTGAAAAAATGCAAATCAAAATCTTTTCGATTAATCCCGTCCAATCCCCCGGTGAAAAGGTTGACAATGATCCCTAACGGTTGGCTATTTGACATCTATCCCCTAAAAGACAGAATGATTTTATGGATAAAAGAAAAAGACAAAGATGAAAGTGTAAAAAGGCTGGAGTATCCCTGGTCCCCATCAATATATGTTGCATCCAACATAAAGTCTGAATTAACGTCCCTGATAAGAAACAGCCAAATTTCATCTTTTGTCAAAGAATTTGAATTTAAAGAAAAGTATGAGTATCCATCTGACCAAGGCAAGAAAGAGACTTTAAAGCTAACTGTAAAAAACTCATCTCAAATAGTTACACTAGCAAAAAACATTGAGAATCTTTGCAGCAAGTTTGGGCACTACAGGCTATACAATGTGGATGTGTCACCTGAACAATCGTTTTTGTATGAAAAGGATATTTATCCACTTGGCTTATACGGTATAGAAGAAAAACTCACAAGCCCAAACGGACTGAACCTGTATCAGCTAGTCAACGATAAAAGCGATAACATAGACTCATTTGATTACATAATTCCAAATTTCAGGTTTTTGTCTTTTGACATAATCTCAGAGAAAAAGACAGTTATCAATGATCTCAACGATAAGATTTCAAAGATAAAGGTTGTGTCATTTGATAAAGACAACAACGACGTCATGGAAAAATTTTCCATAATGGAGGATACCGAGCTTGAGACAATACTAGAATTTGCTTATGAGATCAACAGGATAGACCCGGACATTATCCTGACAACAGGAGGAGATCAGTTTCTATTTCCCCACCTATTTCAAAGAGCCAAAGCCAATAGGATTGAAACTCAGTTGCTAATCAACCTAAACAGGGAATCTGATATGGGGTATTTGATTAACAAGAACTTTACGTTATTAGAGAAAAATGCAGCAACCACCTCCACCTCCACAGCCCCATCATCTGAATTGTCTTCAGCGTCTTCCTATGTCTCCTACGGAAAAGTGCACTTCAAACCAAGGCCTTTTTTTCTGTATGGCCGAATCCACATAGACACAAACAATTCCTTTATCTACAAGGATAATGGGCTAGACGGATTAGCGGAACTGTCCCGGGTATGCAGAATGCCGCTGCAGCCTGCATCAAGATCCACTATCGGCAAATGCCTTAGTAGTTTGTATTTTTACAATGCGCAAAAAAAAGACATTCTCATACCCTGGAAACCCGTGACATCGGAGATATTCAAATCATTTTCTGACCTGCTAAAGGCAGACAGAGGGGGATTTGTTTTTGACTCAAAACCCGGAGCATACGACAAAGTGGCAGAGCTGGATTTTGTGTCTCTGTATCCAAACATCATGCTAA
>JBNJLU010000006.1:0-15056 GCA_050591185.1 Candidatus Nitrosocosmicus sp. | reverse complement strand
AGATGATGATAAAGGTATCATTGTATAACCTGTTTAGAAGAATATAGATCAACAGAATAAGATGTTGCGTTAGGATAATGAATTAGGCAACAAAGCACACTTTGTGACTCATATTTTGGACATTATTATAATATTTATACAATTCTTATATAAGAACAGCTACAATACTACCATATTGTAGAAGATGTCCAATGATATTTCACATGATAATAAAAATACTACCAGGGTTGTAAACAGTATGGGTGAGGCAATATCATATGGAGTAGGGTTTCTTCAGAACGTCAAAGAAAAAATTGACCTTTTGGTGGATGCAAACGGCCCTGCCTTTATTATAAAATTTGACGTATACAAAGATAACTACAACAAAGCAAGGGGCAGAGGAGTAAAGGTAAGATGTGTTACGGAGGTTACAAAAGATAATATCCACCATTGCAAAGAATTCAGAAAGATAGTTGACGAATTGCGCCATCTAGAAGGACTCAAGGGATCCATAGTTGTAAGCGAATCAGAATTTATAGGAACAACATCCTGGAGGGAAAAACAGCTTTTAAATCCAGTTATATATAGTAACGAAAAAGAATTTGTAGATCAACACCAAAACATTTTTGACATAATTTGGAAAAAATCAAAACCCTATGTCCAAAGGATCACAGAAATTGAAGAAGGGACAGAACCGGAGGTTATAGAAACTACCGATAACCCTCAATATGCTCACACTAAAGTATTTGAACTTTTAGATTCTGCCAACAAAGAGATATTGATAATATTCTCCACCTCAAATGCATTTCGCAGGCAAGCCCGTGACGGGGCGGTTCAAAAACTAACAGAGATAATGGCCAGTAGGCCATGGATAGAAACCAAAATTTTAACCCCCAAAGATTCAGAAATAGAAAGAATAGTCGCAGAATTGCCCATTTCAAACCTATGTGTCAGGTTTATCGAGGCACTATCAAAAGTATCTATTTTAATGGTGGATAGAAAATATTCTTTGGTTGCAGAGCTAAAGGACGACACAAAACAGTTGGTCACCGAAGCAATAGGGTTTGTGACATATTCCAATAGTGCACCGACAGTTTTGTCATACGCCGCAATATTTGACAGCCTTTGGAAACAGACAGAGCTGTATGAGCAACTGCAAATCCATGACAGGATGCAAAAGGAGTTTATCAACACTGCGGCCCATGAGTTAAGGACTCCCATACAGCCAATACTCGGCATTACCGAACTAGTCAAAAAAGAGATAAAAGACGATAGACACAGGGAACTGCTTGAGGTTATAAGCAGAAACGCACACAGACTAAAAAATTTATCTGAGGACATATTAGAGGCATCCAAAATCGAGAGCAATTCGCTTCACCTAAACAAAGAACATTTTAAAATCAAGGAACTGATAGTTGAGGTTATCAACAGCTATAGAAACAATACCGACTCCAAAAACATAAGATTTGAATATGCACTGGATAACGATAATTTGGCAATACATGCAGATAGGAATGGTTTAAGCCGCGTAATCTCAAATCTGATTAACAACTCCATCAAGTTTACCCATAAAGATAGGGGCATTATCTCAGTGTTTGTAGAAAGCAAAGAAATCAATGAGGACAACAAAGAAGATAAAGAAGCAGCAGTGGTGGTTAGTGTAAAAGACATTGGTACTGGCATAGATAAAGAAACACTACCAAAACTGTTTAGAAAGTTTAATACCAAATCATTTCATGGCATGGGCCTGGGTCTTTATATCTCAAAAAACATAGTTAATGCACATGGCGGAAAAATATGGGCAGAGAACAATCTTGACAATACAGGAGCAACCTTTTCGTTTAGGTTACCTCTATAGAAAGTTAAAGCCTATGAATCACTGTTTTTTTTTACGTGCGCCGTTGTTCTGCAACGCCTTTAACTCTTCAGAGGAGTTTGCACAAGAGAGAATAATTTAGATAAGCAGGCAAAAACACTTTATGCAATTATAACTATGTTTTTTACTGTATTAACAATTTTGCAAAAATTTCAAGAAACGATACGGTAAGTGTCAGAATTGACCTGCATCATATGGTGACATGGCAACAATTACAATCGTGCCGGAACCAGGTTAATACACAAAAGCCGTTTTATTTACTGATGACGGGCTAGGCATTCCAATTTGCCACACCAAAGCAACACAATGGAAGAGCTGATGGGTGACGTTGTGTATTGAAACAGGAAGTCATATGCGATGCATTACAAGCCGTCTAGATATCAACCACCTGCCATAAGAATAGAATCACCATCCCATATTGCGGAGGATGAGTAACGTGACATTACAATACAAAATTTAAAATCCCAATGCGAAATACCATCATACTGGAGCCATATACTGTCTACATGACCGAAAGGATATCCAAGCGAATTTCTCCAACAATTTCAGATCTCAAACAAATAATCATTAACAAATTGATTAATTCACATGACCAAAACGAAAGTGGCATATTGTTTATGATGGATAAAAAGAATCAAGAATTGAATTTTAATGTCTTAATCATCTGCTGCGCTACCGGTAAAGTATAAGGAACTTTTGATTCTGGTGTCTGAAATGTTAATTGGTATAGTCTGTCGTTTTTGATCACATAGGTTTGAATCTCAAATGACCCAATTCCATGAATCACATATGATAGTTCTTTTGCGGGCAATCCATCGACAGTTGTTGCATTGTTTTCAAGTATCTCAACATCCAAGTTTCCATACATTGAGGATGGATTTTGCAATAACGCAATCTGACTCGAAACCAATCTATCCAAACTATTACGACCTACATCCATAGGTGTAATGCTAAACAGAGTGTTCTCCAAAGGACTAGCTGTCTCATCCACCGGCTTGAAGACAATGGCGGTAGTAGATCCATAATACGGAAAGCTAGAGTTTTTGGGAGCTATTTCCCAAGCCGAAGGGTATTGAACCACAAATCTCCCCTGTGTGTCATTATAGGTTTTCAGGATATTTGATTGCGCCTTAGACGATTGCTCTGCAAGGCTTAATGTTACTGCCAGTGTTATAGAAAGCATAATAACAATACCAACAACAACAACTGCGGATTTGACATACATTTTATATATGTAGTCAACATTCTGCGTAATATTTAGATTTATTTTCAATCATAAAGGATACTGGACAACGTCTCTGTGTGTGTATGTATGATGAAACCCATAGAAATAGGTATTAACCAATCAAACGAGTGTAAAGAAGACAAATAAAAATCGGCCATATAGAAGTAAATGAAGGTAATGACGACAAACTTTGATACTTATCTAATAAATATAAAGACAATACAGAGCAAATAAACAATCTAGATGTTGTCATATTGTTTCTCAATCTAACTATATAACGACATCATGTGATTTCTTTATCTAACAATCACTATATCGTAATCATATCGCGAATATGCATTAATCTTCATCGACAACGAATTCCCAACATCATGGCAATGTGTTCGCATCCACAGTTAGAATTATCAGAACAATTAGTCCCTACAATAACGCAAACAGAATTTAAAAAGTTATGGATCAGATTTGTGGTTTGTGTATTTATAAGATTCAAGTTGGTTCATAATGCATACATGATACAGCATAACGGTGGTGTGATTGAAAACGTTTTGATACTCCAAGGCGGTGGTTCTTTGGGTGCTTTTGGATGTGGAGTATACAAGGCGGTTCTTAGAAACAATATACACTTGGATATTGTTGCAGGGACATCTATTGGAGGCATAAATGCGGCAATCATAGCCGGAAGCAAAGATAAGGAGCATACGCAAGAACTTTTGGAGAACTTTTGGCTGGAGCTATCTGAAAGTTACATAGATTTAGATAATTCCCCCATGTACTCATATTGGCCCAAACTCATAGTGCAACAACTGCACAGCTATCTTTTTCCCTATAACTCACCCAAATCAGATTCAACAGAAAGCTATTTCAATACAAGAAAAGAGCAGAATGTGAAAATAAAGCAAACCAAATCATTTTACAGCTCTGCAATCTTTGGGAATGAAAAAATGTTTAAACCCAGGTGGTCAACAGAATTTGCTTTCAAAGACCCAGAATACTTCATACCCCAAAGATGGACCTATATGTATGACCATTCACCATTAGTAAAAACTTTAGAAAAATACATTGATTATGACAAATTAAAACCAGGCGGAAACCAAAACACTCGTTTAATTCTAACCGCAGTAAATGTTTTAAATGCACAAGCTTTGACATTTGACAGTTTTAAGCAACAAATAGGCCCTAAGCACATACTTGCAACTTCGGCTTATCCACTGTATAACTTCCCTTGGATAGAAGTAGAGGAAGGCGTGTATGCATGGGATGGAGGCTTGCTGAGTAACACTCCATTGAGGGAGGTTTTAGACGCATCACCAATAAATGATAAAAGAATATACATTATTGAGAACTATCCAAAAAATATAGGTAGCCTTCCAAAGAACTTACCAGAGGTTCATCATAGAGCAAGGGATATCATATTTTCAGATAAGACGGAAAATAACATAATAATGTCAAAAGTAATTACAAGGTATCTAGAGTACATTGAAGAGCTTTATAAAATAGTAGAAGGCAATGTTGACAAATTACAAATACATGAAAAACAGATCAAAAGAATACGCCGAAAGTACAAGAAATACAAACAAGAGCACGGTGCAGAAATAAAAGAGATTTACTACATAACACGAGATGAGCCATTTCCCCATATATACGAAAATGCCGATTTTTCACCTAAAACAATTAAAGAGTCAATCAAGGAAGGTGAAAAAAAGGCAAACCAATCCATACAAAATAAAAGAAACAACAAAAGGTAAAGAAAAAGCAAATGAACAATATGCATTATGATATTTGATAATTCTTTTTCCAATATGATTTAGAGTTTAATAATTTCAGTAGTTCATTTAAAAAAACATTCCCTTTAGAATTGTTTTTTTTATTCTAATGTATAATGAAAAACAAATGTAACAATATATTTTTCTTTTACTGTTTTGTTGTTGTTGTTGTTGTTATTATTGTGTTTGAGTTTGTTTTAATGGAGATATTATCAGTATCTTCATTATTGTTGTCCAGGTTGTTTTTGTTGTAGTTTGCAACAGACTCTTCAATTGATGCTGCTAACTCTCTTGAGCTTTGATCAAAGGTTTTTGCCGCGTTAGAAGCCAGGTTTGACAGGTGTTTTGAGTTGTCCTTTGCCTGCTGAAGTGTTGATTTCATGGAGTCAAGGTTTGAGAAGATAAAGCAGTTTGTAAGTCTTATTGCTGAAACCGCGTTGTCTGCAAAGTTGCCAACAAACTTGGTGTATGCCTTTGTCATGGAGTCTTGAGACGCAAAGATTGGGAAAAGGCCACTAAAACTTTTACCGTATGGCCCCCATGCTGATTGAAGTGAGTTGATCACCGCCTTTTGAGACTCTATATACCCCTCTGAGATCTCTTGGGCTGTTTGCAGTGATTGCTCTTGGTAGCTGTTGACAATGTCAGTGTAACGTGGAATTTGGTTTCTTGACTCGTCTATTGACCTGTTGATGGTGTCCTTGGTTTGGTCAAGTGATTTGGCGACATTGTTATTTGCGTTATTGTAGGAAAATTCAGTATTACCTGAAGCAGCGTTTGCTTGATTATCGGTTTTTATTGACATGTTCATTATTAGTAAACATAATATATAAGTATTACCTTTTAAAGGGATTAAAAACCATTATAACCCTTAGAAATAAGGAAATTCTGATTTTTAGGTTAAAATGGCAATCAAATCATAACCTCAATGCAATAACAACAATAACCACAATAGAAATAATTGCACAAGTACCTTTTATATAATCACGATTCAAGGCAGTACAAAAATGGGTTATCATATAAAGAAAATGATGGAGTAATGTATATGCAACGCCGCCAAGAAATACGATAACTATAGAATGTAATGCCTTTATGTAAATACAACATATATGCACATCACCTTTTTTATATGCAATAACTACTTTAATATGGACATGAAATCTGCAAGAATTATCAAACCAAAGGAATCTTTGGAAATACAGCAAAGTGAAACTCCAAAACCCAAGGGCTCTCAGGTTCTTGTTAAAGTTCATTCGTCAGGTGTTTGTCATAGTGACATTCACTTATGGGATGGAGGATATGAGGGCATAGGTGGGCAAATATTAAAAACAACAGACAGAGGAGTAAAATACCCATTAACTCCAGGCCATGAAGTGGCAGGGACAATTGAAAGTCTTGGTGAACAGGCGGAGGGATTTAAAGAAAGTGAAAAAGTTCTCGTATACCCTTGGATAGGAGAGGGATTGTGCCCTGCATGTAGAATTGGAGAGGAAAACCTATGTGACAAACCCAGATCATTAGGTGTATATGTAGACGGCGGTTATTCAGAATATATACTGGTTCCAAGCTACAAGTATCTTGTAAAAATAGGAGACGATTTGGACATGAATGCAGCATCTACATTGTCATGTTCTGCCCTTACAGCATACGGAGCAGTAAAAAACGCCGACCTAAAACCAGATAACAACGTTGTCATTGTTGGTGCGGGAGGATTGGGTTTAATGGCCATGCAACTAGCAAAAGCAGTTACCGGGGCCAGAATAATTGCCATGGATTTAGATGACAATAAACTAAAAACTGCAAAACAAGACGGTGGTGTTGACGATGTGGTCAATTCCAAAAATCAAGATCCCGTAAAAGCTGTTATGGAGTTAACCAACAATCTAGGAGCTGATGCAGTAATTGACTTTGTAAATGCATCAAAAACGGTAGAAGCTGACATGCAATTTCTTAGAAGAAGAGCAAGAGTAGTATTAGTTGGGTTGTTTGGGGGCGAACTCAAATTGAGTTTAGTGAGTATGCCAACAAGAGCATACAGGTTAATTGGATCGTATACTGGAACTATAAACGATTTGACAGAGCTGGTCTCACTGGCAAAAAGAGAAATAATCAAACCACTTGTTTCAAATCGCTTTAAACTCGACCAAGCAACAGAAGCACTGACGATGTTAAAAGAAGGCAAAATTCTGGGCAGAGGTGTAATAAATCCCATCCAATGAGATTGTAGGTTATACAAGACATTGCCAACACAAAATCCCGAACTCATTTAGCGGTGACGACAGTCCTGTTCATAGGACATACATACTGCATTGCGTTGGATTTTACGTTGAATCAAATATTTGTATTTATAAATGGAGAACATATAGATATAATTAAGGAAAATTCTTAAACATTTGGTAGCACTTGTGCTACCTACAAATACACCTATTTTTGCCATAATGTGTTGTGTATGCTAATCCCTTTACATATGCAAATAAAAAGCAGTTACGTAAATACCAGCCTTTGTCGCCATGTATCCCAAGTTCTATCACCATTTTATTATACAAGTCAAATATCCACTATATCTTGCACTAGCCTCACTCATCCGGCTGTCCGCTCAGATAATTCACGACAAATTAACCCCTATTGGCATAACTGAAAGTTAATGAGTGGTATAATGCGTGGCCATTTTTTGGCCTACCTTTAAAATCGCAATTGCTTTAGGGCATTTATTGATTCAGAGAGACCACATGTCAGGTAGACGGCAAAAAGTATTAAATCTAATCTACACAATGAAAATTGCTATGAATGGGTCCATGTCAAGCAACCCGCCAAGGCCCCATCCGACTTTCCTTTCCCTTTTCTTCCGATTACCACTTCGGCCAAAATCAAAAAACCTGTTAAACCAATCATCATCGTTATTGTTATTGTCTATGGGCCTTATGTTCACTCTTGTATCACCTATCATTATATAATATACATTACATTGTATATCTTTTTCTTACATTTAGTTATATGCAATTACAATAAGTAAAAAATATATTTTGGGATTCGCATATACTGAGGCTTGGTGATAAAAAAAAGGCATGAGTAGGGCAAAGGAAATCATAAGCAAAAGGATTGTCAGTCCAATCAGGACAGTTGGCAAGTCAATGTCAATGCCCAAACTGTTTTTAGTTGCCTGGTCTCGCTGCTCAGTGCGCTACCTTCACCCTCACTACCTGACAGTGGCATAATGGCCTATGCCCAGCTTGAATCACAGCAACAGGCACAATCAATCGACCAATGGTCTGAGGCATTGAGGACGGCCCAATCAAAAGTGGAAGCCGCAATGGCACCTGGTGCATTTGGTCACGGTGTTACCGGCCTGCACACCCTGACAACCAGTGACATACTGCTGTTATTTGGCGTTGGCGCAATTGGTCGCTTAATGACATATGCCATAACCCACCTCTTGATGCAACACAGAGAAAAGATAAAAATGAAACAATTGGTAACTGATGCCACTTCCACCGCTTAAGGGTATTGGGCCATTTCCATTTTTTTATGTTTTGGCAATCACTGTACTTGCAAAATCAAAACCAAACACAGGCACAGCTGAGTTTGGCGTTTATGTTTGTGTGTCAGCCTTGGGAAGAGGGCTATGCATAAACATTTCAAGAAAAAATTTAAAATAGTTATTTTTAAATTAAAAAAAAGAAGGGGTATTTTATCATTCTTGCTTAGCGAATACAGGCTATAGCAAATGGGCCATTAGGAGATGTTCTTACAGGGTCACCGTCCCCATCAAAAAGTGAACTTGTATGGGAACACGGTTCTCCAGCTGGTCCCTGTGGTCCGGCTGGCCCATTTGCTCCATTTTCACCTGCTGGTCCTGCTGGTCCTGCTTCTCCCTGGGCCCCATCTGCGCCATCAGATCCATCAGCCCCGGCTGGTCCCTGTGGTCCGGCTGGCCCATTTGCTCCATTTTCACCTGCTGGCCCATTTGCTCCATTTTCACCGGCTGGTCCTGCTGGTCCTGCTTCTCCCTGGGCTCCATCAGCTCCATCAGCTCCATCAGCTCCATCAGCTCCATCAGCTCCATCAGATCCATCAGATCCATCAGATCCATCAGATCCATCAGCCCCGGCTGGTCCCTGTGGTCCTGTTGCTCCATTTTCACCTGCTGGTCCTGCTGGTCCTGCTGGTCCTGCTTCTCCCTGGGCTCCATCAGCTCCATCAGCTCCATCAGCTCCATCAGCTCCATCAGCTCCATCAGCTCCATCAGCTCCATCAGCTCCATCTTCACCTGCTGGTCCCTGTGGTCCTGTTGCCCCATTTGCTCCATTTTCACCTGCTGGTCCTGCTGGTCCTGCTTCTCCCTGGGCTCCATCTGCGCCATCAGATCCATCAGCTCCATCAGCTCCATCAGCTCCATCAGCTCCATCAGCTCCATCAGCTCCATCAGCTCCATCAGCTCCATCTGCGCCATCAGATCCATCAGCTCCATCAGCTCCATCAGCTCCATCTTCACCTGCTGGTCCAGGTGGTCCCTGGGATCCTCTAAATAGTCCTGCTAATTCGTTTATTTCATCCAGTTCATCAAAATTCACACCACCTAAGGATGCTGCATAAATTGCTTGTTTGTCTGCAATTGATATCAATCCAGACAATAGCACAGTTGTAAGTAAAATTGTTTTCAATGATTTTGTATTGAAATTCATTAGTTTCAATTAACCAGTACAATATTTGCGTATATTTGGGGTTAATAGCAAAAAACTATTAAAATAGATATAAGAATACTTCCTGTATTGAATTACTTTTGTATTTATAGTTAGATTGAGTAGTTATCAAATTATAGAACATTATAGGCATACATCACCAATGCGTACAAAATGTAATTCAATTAACTAATTGAAAATTATGCATGTGTAATCTAAATTAACATTTAGTCAACAACCTCAAAAAAACCATAATAACAAATATGCAAGGTGCGGGATTTATACTCCGCGATCAATCCCTGTACCTTAACCAACCTAGGCTTACTTTACATAAAATTAAATTATAATTTAATTTTGGGTAGAGTTATCCCATAGCAGGCATCCTAATACTCAATGGAGAAAATGATGCTCAAACTCCAGTTCAACAAGCATTTCTCTTGTATCAAAGGCTCAATGAAGTGAATCATCCTGATCATACGTTAATAACATATCCCGACTTAGGACACGCTTTTTATCAATCATCAAAATGGCAAACAGGATTTGGACCATTGGAACCCGATGTTTTAGCAGATTTATATTCATGGTTGAAGTCTCATTCAAGATAGTAAATGGAGTTATATTTCAATTTTTGTCAGACAGGCAATGTATAGTCATAAACCTTCCTTTTTTAACAATAAACTATTAAAATGATTTGAATTGCATAAAAATAATGCTACTAGGAAAATTATATCGTCAACAAACAGTTAATTTCAAGCATAATAAAGTGCGAAGTGCGGGATTTGAACCCGCGATCCCGAGCTTGGGAAGCTCGTACCTTAACCAGGCTGGGCCAACTTCGCCTAAAGAATAAAAATACAGGCACATGTACATGTGCCTGTATTTTTATTCAAAAAATAAAATTAAACAGCATCATATAAACCATCTTCATATACGCGACCATTTTTAAATGCGATTTTTCTAGCTGAGCTAATATCCCTTATTCCCCGTCGGTTTATTTCAGTTCCTTGTCTTACGGAGGTACCATGCTCATCAACAATCTCAACTGTCACTTCATCCTTAAAATATTTCTTTAAAACGCTTGCAATCTGATATGACAAATTTAAGCGGCCGTCACCTATTCGGACAATTTTCTTTTGCGATTCAATGGCAGACAAAATTACAGATATTTTTTCAATAGCAGACTGTACGGACATCACCATTATTTTATCCAATTCAAAATTATAGTACAAAATGGATATGCCAATTCTCTGTCCGGGGTCAATGCCCACAACCAACTGATCGTTAGAACAGCAGTAATACGATCCCATAAGATTTTGCAAAATTTTTGCTTTGACAGAAAGTGGCGATTGTTCCAATTCGGTATCTAAAAAGACATCGTTTCTTTTTACAATTTTTGATTCATTTAATGTAGTGATTATTATCTTTGCATCACATAGAGCCGCTTCCTCAGGAGATAGTGACAGAAAATTCAAATTTAGCGATTTTAGAGCACTTGTTATTTTGTAATATGAGCGCCCTGAAACTGTAGCAACAATAACAGGAGGTGGACAACTTATTAGGTTGAGCATATTTATTGTTAAATCTTATTTAAATCCCCATACAAGACTATTAAATATTATGGACGACAATTATGAGATCATTATTTATGGATCTCTTCATGAAACAACAGATAAGGCGTAATGTTTTTTGAATCCAAATGTTGTTCCACCCCGAAACATATAGTTCCCAAATTCTTTACTTCAAATTGTTTTAGTTTGATTGCGCCTATCATAGTTGAATAGCTAAACATTCTGGTATATGATAATACAGAGCGTTTGTAACTTTGTTTTTCAAAAGACTGTTCAATTTCAGAAATGGATTGAATTTCATCAATGTCACGAGAGGGTATTAGATATCTATAAGTGGTGTTGGAAAGCTCGTTAATTGCATCTTTTATTGTCTCTACAGAGATCATTTTGTCAAGAACTTCTCCTTCAACCCTAAAGGTCGGGGTAACTCTCAAGTTTTTGATTTGGTCTGCAGAAAGGCCCCAAAATTTTCCCCTCAATGTGCTTGTAACATTATAACTATCTACATCTAATGCCACCAACGGTTGTACATCCATGGGTTTGCCGACTTTAGAAAACGCAGTGGTTATTGAATTGAAATACGTGTGATCCAAAACAATATCAAAGATCTGAAAGTTTCCTTTTTCTTTATATAATTGTGCTGCATTTTGCGCATCCAAACCAAATTCTGAGGCATGCAGAGTAGAAATGGCCCCTTCTAAATCCTTAGACACCAAAGCTTTAACTATTACATCTCGCCTTCCAATCAATTCTTCAGCATAAAGATTAACATTGGGCACTATTTCCTCATAGGTTTTGCCCAATATTTTTCCTTTTAGTATGAGCTTCAAATTCCATATGATATATTTAGTGTAATAAGCATTGATTAGTTCCTTTGATGAAACAATCTTAGCCATAGAGACATGAAAATTAAACAGGTGGTCTTTTAGTGCATTTTCCACTTTTGTAGCGTTAAACGGTCTTTGCAGTTTCTGTAATGCATCATTATAATTGGTGTTTTTTAGTTTAGTAATGAATTCATCAATGTCACGGGAATCACAAAGGGACTCTAATTCCGTTTTAGACAAAAGTCTGCCTTTTTCTGCAAACGCTTTAACTGTTCCAAATATTCTTTGTGGTTTTGGTATACGGGTCAAGAAACTCACCAATCACTAAACATCAAGCAGACAGGTTGTCTTTTTTGGGGCGTTTTGCAGCTCCTGTAACAGGGGCATTCTGCAGGTTTTCAGATTTTGTTGCAGCATTAGAATCGGACTTTACGTTATTGTTATGACTATTGCTATTGCTATTTGACAATATAAAATCGGACCTAATTTTTTGAACCACCATTTCAACAGCTTTGTCAAAAGAAGAATCTATGTTTTTAGATATTAAAGACAGTTCATTGTCAGACTCTTTGGAGATTTGTAGCGATTCATTCTCTGCTTCTTGTTTTGATGTGTCAATAATTACCTGAGCCTCATTATTAGCCCTATCGATCACCTGGCTTTTTATTGAGTCTATTTCATCATTAGCGATAGACATCAATCGTTTTTTCATTGTTTCCACCTCAGAGATTAGGGTCTCAGATTTTCGCTCCAGTTCTGCCAAAGTATTTAATATTCCTTCTACATAGGAAGGGTTTTTTTCTTCCAATTTAATTAAAAGCCTGTGTTTAGGATATTAAATCTTACTTCTAGACCACATCAGATTGTTAAATTCAAAATGGCCTGTGCCATGTCACCCTTAGTTTCTGTTAATGCGTTAATGGCTTTTTCTTTAGATACATTGGCCTGTTGCATCACCAAAATAACATCCTCGTCTTTAAAAGATGGTACAGATCTATTGCTTTCTTCAATTTCGGTAGCAACAATTTGAAATATGGTACTATCCTTTCCTTTCATTTCAACAACTTGAGGTTTTTTTAAAAATATTTCCTTGGTATCGGTTTTTATGATAACTTCCTCGACCGAACTCAAATCTTTCATATCCAGACCCATTCGGTCAAGCATCCTTCTCATATCCCTATTGCCTGATCGCATCATAGGAATTATTATGTACTTCTACTTTTTATTCCTTCTCTAATTTTAACTCCTACACCCCTTAAAGGAGATCTAGAGTTTTCATAATTTTTATCATGATAGTAGGAGAAAGGAAACAGGGAACGGCCCACCGCCAGGATATTTTGTTTTGAATTTATTATTGCAACCTCCGAACCAGTCCTAACATTGATTCCGCATTTGTATACATGTTTGACAAATAGGGAACGGCCTTCTGAAACAAATGGCACGGCATCATCAACTGGGACTATACAATTAAGTAAAAAATTTGGGTGTTTTAAGAAAAGTCCTGCCCCATAAATTGTCAACGCTATTCCCCCATCCGTTTTAAAAGTTCCTATCAATTTTCCACTTGAACCAAAATTCTTTATCCTTCCGGTTTTTTTTGAATATTCAACATCAATATCGGAAGGCAAAACAGAGCTTATTCCCTGACCGAAAAGAAAATTAACATGAGAGGATATTTTTTGAAATGGGTCTATTAGCAGTCTCTTCAAAGCTTGTCTATAGGTGTATAAATTGCAATTATAAAAATCATCAGATCCAAAATCCGGACTTATCTCGAAGGAGAAGAGAAGTAGGAAAATCATTCTAAAATAGAAAATACTAATAAATTACTATATAAATAAATAAATATGGTTTCTTTTTGTGAATTATGTGGAAAGCAAACAGCAGAAGTCATAAAAAAAATAAGGGTGGAAAATTCAGTTTTCAATGTTTGTATTGCATGTTCAAAAAGAGGTAAACCAATTGAATCATCTACAAATAACCTGAGGACAGCATCATCATCATCATCCATTCATGGAAAAAGTACAAGAAATCCCGGAAGTTCAACAGTACAATATTCACCAAAGACATCATCAACAACAAAACCAGGTTCATACTCCTCAAGACCAAGACCAATGCCAAGAAATAGGCCCCCACCTCAAAACAAAATAAATTTAACTGATGAGATGATTTTGAATCCAGAGTTTCCCAAGGTCATTAGAGAAGCCAGAAACAAAAAAGGAATAACACACGAACAATTAGGGCAGAAAATTAATGAAAAAGTAACCCTATTGAAAAAAGTCGAAACAGGGACAATAAAACCAGACGATATTTTATCAAAAAAATTAGAACGTTTCTTGGGAATAAAATTATTTATCAATTCCAATGAGGAAGATTCAGGATAAAAATGAGGAAAAAATACAGTTTTATTTTTACCTAAACAATTAAGAAATCATGTTTGAAAAAGAGGTTGCAGTGCTTAGAATAGGTCACAGGCTTGTGAGAGACGACAGAACAACAACACATGCAATACTGGTATCAAGGGCTTTTGGAAGCAGTATTATGTATATGACAGATATCGATGAAGAGATAAAAAACACAATCAATAAGGTAAACAGCTCATGGGGAGGATTAAGTGAATTCAATCTCAAGATAATAGACAATTGGAAGAACTTGATTAAAGACTGGAAGGATAAAGAAGAAGGTAAAATCGTTCATTTGACTATGTATGGACGACAAATCAATGAAGCAATCAATGAGATAAAATCACTAAAACAGAAAATTTTGGTAATAATAGGGGCTGAAAAAGTTCCAAAGGAAGTTTACTTTTTAGCAGACTATAACATATCCATAGGAAACCAGCCTCATTCAGAAATAGCGGCATTAGCTATTTTTCTTGACAGGTTATTTGAGGGTCAGCAATTTGATAGGGGATTCTCTGATGGAAAGATAGAGATAATTCCATCTGAAAAGGGAAAAACTGTCATTAGGAAAGAAAAAAAATGACGACATAGCATGATGCGAGGCATTCCATATGGATAATCTGTGATAATAGCAGCGGTACATACACAATATATGTATCCACAATAGAGAAGGTACAAACAAAGGTAAAAGCCAGGCCATCAAGGAAATTTCGATTGGAAGTGAGATCAAAAAAAAT
>JBNJLU010000005.1:0-16183 GCA_050591185.1 Candidatus Nitrosocosmicus sp. | reverse complement strand
CCACGTCTGACTAATGAGCGGTTATAGGAAGGCCAGTGAATCACAAATAATTAATCAACGGAATCCCAGCTAAATAGATTGAGTTAGGCGACAAAGCACAAATAAACACTAAAGTAAACTATTATTGCATAGTAATTACAATTTTTAAACTTTAATAATGTAATTATTTGAAAGCATATGGCAATCAGTAATACACACTTGTGGTTTGAATTTTATGATTTCAGGCCATCATACCAAAAGGAACCTACTTACGGAACCCTTGGATAGGGGTCTATTCAACGTATTTAGGTAACCACACATGCCAATCAGGTACGAGTAAACAAGATGAAAGGCCAATTATCTTTAACAGGAACAATTAATTTTTTTTGTTTTTTGCGAATCCATTTTCCCACCTAATGCTAAAACATTTAATCCTTTTACAAAAACAGACTTTGGCCAAGAGAGATCAGCCATAGCACCCTCACTGTATCTTGAGATAATATGTACATTGTCTGCATGGTGGGCCAACAAGACTGCCAACAACAATGAATAGGTAATGTTCAGATCCTCATCTAACAGAATACAAACTTTTGGAGATTAGATAATACTCTGCAACACCGCAAAAACTCTGATTCATGGAGAGTTGAGATTGACCCGGAAGATGGGGATAATGTGGTTGTAACTGGCGGGAAACAAACCAGACATCTGATGGTCCTGTGGCAATGGTAATTACCAATGCAGGCTAGACCTTTGGGCCATTGCTGCAACTATCGTAGGAGTCATTGGGAATGGTCGGGTGTAGCAAAGAATTGATTTATTACTATCAATTTAAATTTTAAATCCCACTTTCGGCGTCTGATTGTGGATCAACATCTTAGGGACCCACATTCATATGACATTTCTCTTAGACAATAACAAGGGTGTGGGTTTTACCGACACATATGTTATGATAATGATGTTTTTCAAGGTATAGGAGTAGAGTCATCATGGATACTACCATCACCACTACAACTTAAGACCATTACCAAAAATATTATCTATAAGCGTTTAGCAAAAAATGTTATAGTCATTCCGTCATAGATAATTATGGTCTGCTTCAAGAATGTGCTTTATAAAAAGTCAATACCCACGATCTCGGAGGGAATCAAACTTAGGGTACGTTTCCATATATCATGGAGGAACCAACATAAGAGCCGATATCAATTTTACTTCAACTCGTCCATACTCATAACGGTTCTATTAAACTATGTGCTGATTGTATTTTAAATGGGATCTAAAATAGAAAACCTAAGTGTAGTGGATTATAAAGACGGATGGATTGATATAAGGAGTTTCTCAATATCTTGACATGGGTTTTGTCTTCAGTTTTTTTAAACAAAATTTATGATGGCTTTTTTTATAATATTGTCATAACCTGTTTGTAGGGATCTATCTTTAGATTATTGCAAAGCAAAAAAAAAAAACTAAACTATTTTTATGAATACTCTGTTTTTTTCATGATGGGTAATAATCTATTAATTGTCCATCCTCGGAAATTGTATACCGTTTCTGAATTCATATAGTTCCTGATAAAGTATATGCAATCAATTGAGATAAGGGCGGTATAATTAAAAATAATAATTGGCCATTATCAACTCAAAAGGGATTTCTGTCAATGGGCATTCCAAAAGGAAAGTATGCTCCTGAAGATAGGGCTCCGACTCTGGGGGCAATTCCATCAACCACTAAAATACCCTGATATCTGAACAAAGCCTATAGTTTTACCTGTGGTTTCTTCAGGCATAAGGATATAGTTGCTTGGGATTTTATAAAATGGAAACATATCATTCCAATCGAAAATAAAGAATGGATCCTGATGGCTGCCCAAGTGATTGTTTATCCAGGGAACCCTAAAAGACACCATTTCTTTATTACATCTGGGTCATATTGTGCCTCAAAAACCTGGATGCAATGCCGCGCTTTCAGTGGAGGGAAAGTATCAGGAGAAATCTGGGTGATGCGCGACCTATGGAAAAAAAACAAGACATGACATTTGGCTCAAGGTATGGATCGGCAACACAACCACTCAAACTAAAAAATGAAGCAATACGGCTATTCTGAGTAGAGCCCATCTACATTGGAATATAGGATTGCAATTAAAAGATAGTCAAAGACGCCGTGAGTTCAAATCTGCCCATGGGTTTTCGAAAATACTTTAATACACAATGTGAAAATATGATGAGGCCAGCTAATGTTGAGATTTTGATGGGTTATAGCATTGGCATATCGAAATCATACTTCAAACCTACCGAGAAAGTACTTTTTAAAGATTGTCTTAAGACCGCAGATCTATTGACAATAAATGAGAAATACAAATTAAAAAACAAGTCAAAGATCTTGCAAATTAAACTTTTTTTGATTTCAATTTATAGCTAACTTCTCTAACAACTGGAATGTTGTACTATATCCTTCAATTGGGTACGGCTTCGATTAAAACAGTCTAGTGCTCATATCTGCAAAAAATTTTGATTCTTAATAAACTATACCATCAGCACGACACTTTTTTGAAACTTTTTTTTCGATAACGTTTGTCTTTTTGGGTTATTAGCGGGGTTTATGGTGGTCTTTATATTCTACGATTTGCTTATACTCTATATCTGAACCACACGTTTTTGTGGCATTTCTTTCCGACCCCGTATGTTTGATTAAAACCCCAAAATGAATCCTAAACTTACACATAACGCTTTTGGGACATATATCAAAGAGAACTGGTCACCCCTCCAGTTTGGTTGTTTGTTTATGATGCTTGTGATAGATCACCGACAAGGGGGGGATGCTCAAAATTATCGACTATCCTTATAGGAGAGTGAAGCCGATAGCATACACTATGGCGTCCCATGGAATACGAATAGCATTTTGGGAATGTTTGAGATGGGTTATGTATCTTCAACAATCCAAGATAACAAATTACTTGCATCAGGAATTAATGTATACGCTGGTGAAGGGAATGGGTATCCAGGGTTCATAACACAAGAGGCTCTCTTTTTCTTTAGAATCATGAGTGAGATGTCGGGGCATCGGTGGAGAGCTTGTGTCACCAAAGATAGCAGGGTTGTGCGTTCTTTGGAATGCTGCTAAACTGCCGCGAAAGGAATGGCATTGGGAAAATTCGGGTCGCTTTGCTGTTTAGTTTGTCTTTTCCTTTCTGGTCTCTTTCTCTGAAGAATTTTCTTTCTATTTCCACAGCATTAACAGCCGCAGGATATACTGCGTATATCGAGCTTTGCACTATAACCTCAATCAGCTCTTTCCGAGTTAGAACCACATTTAGTGCACCATGCATATGAACACTTGGAGGGATATTTGCACTCAATGCAATTGGAATGATATGATGGCGATTTCCCTTGATCGTGCGTCTAACTTTTCTGTGTTGTATACGTCCCCAAACAGAAACTCTACTGTATAGTCATTCATCTCCGGAGATATATCGTCAAGAAAGTTTTCATTCCAAACTTCGCCATAAACCTCCTTTACTTTCTTTAATCCGAGTTTATATCTATCACTTTTGGATGACATGCTTTAGCAAAAGAACTTTTTCTTGTTTAATCTGATACATTGGTAGCCTACTGTGAACCTGCCTGAAAAGAATTGCTCCTATGCAATCAATACAATCTAGGACTATTATAAAACAGGTCCCTAGTTTCCGCTAGGTTATTGGGACATTTCTTTGGAAGTTTTGTCTTGTAACTAAAGGCATCTGTTTTAATCCCCCATTGAAAACTAATAATTGCAGAGCCAATAGAACAAAAATTGAAATAATGAATTGGTAATATTTTTATGCCCATGGGTAAATTAATAACCAAACAAATGGACTCCCATTATCGTGTTACGCTGGTTGTTTTGCTCTCTATCGCTACGGTGGGTTTAATTGCAATACCATTTGGGAACCCCAAATTTATTGACAGGGCAATTGTTTTGGAATTGTCATTTGTTGCCCTATTTGCCTTAATATGGAAGGGATACAGTAAAGCTCTGTATGCCTGCATTCCGCTAGCCGCCTTGATTATTGTTGGCAATAGCCTTGCTCCGCCGCATGTCGGCCTTATGATGACCTTTTCCAAGCCCCTAAATGCAGTTATTTTGGTTGTGGGAGGATATGTGTTGCAATTTGCTCTGATATACACAAGCCTAGTGTCAATAAAGAACGAAAAATCAAGGAGATTGACTGCATCTGCATAGTTTTATGTGAATTGCCATTCGTTGTTTTTGCGACGAACTTATCGCATAAATTTACTGCAGCAATAAATAACGCTATGTAATGTCAAACATCTTTGCCAAGAAGGAGAATGACAGTTTGATCTGGAACTAAGGGAACAGTTAGATATGGTGGTAGCCTTGGAAAACACAAACTGGTGTGTTGGCTTCCACTTAATATGCGATACATGCAGATTTTGATGGATTCATATGGGCTTTCAACCAGTCCACCGTCCCCAGCTTATAGTCCTTTACTAATGCAAATAATAAATCATGTGGCGAAAACCCCAAGGCAAGACATTCCATTTCAGCGGTAATGTTGCCGAATGAAAAAACCAAGTCCATATTGATTTGGCGGTATGACATAGCGTTTCAAATTGTCTTTTCAGTTTTTCATGGTGGAAGTTTCAGAGACTAAACAACGTTTCCGGATTAGAGCACCCTGGTTAGACACCGATTGTAGCCAAAATCGGTCGACTCTAATAAATTAAAACATGATCCCTTGAACAGGTGACTATGGGTTTAAGGAATAGCCTGAATTTGGAAATATCCTTTTGTTGGTTGACCATAAAATTCAATACGCAAGGAAACCTTCAGAACCAAGCCATCTTTTAAAACACATGGGCGACTGGGGAAGGTCAATTGGGTCCACCTCAAAAACACTGCTGATTCAATTGGACCCAAATGCGGAAACACCCAGACCCCCAAAATTATCCCTTTGTTTTTGTGAATCTCCTCAACACCACAAGGGACACCAAATACCCCAAGGTGACTCCAAATACCACATGCGCAACAAATCCAAAGCCATATAGCGGAAAAAGGTTGTTTTCAACCACTAGCTGGTTTTGCTGCCCATTTGGTTGGGGATTGGCTTGATGCATGATCTCGGAGAGATTTGGCTGCACCATGTATATGGTTGTCGGGACATACAGCACCATAAATACGACTGCCGAAAAAATAACCCCTTCGGCAATCCCTTTCCCAAAACTTGTAATTTTGAATCGACTAATCGCGCTTACCGCTAACGCAAAAATCACACCTGCAATGACACCGGTAAGTAAGTGCATTCCAATGCCCAGGGCCAGGTTAAAATAGTTATTGCTGTCTAAGTTGCTTATTGCCATGCCCCTGGCTATGGACAGGTCGTCCAGTGGAATCCCCATCATGCTGGTTGTAAGAAAAAGGAAAGGGTACATGGCAACACTTGCAGCCAATCCTCCCAATGCTCCAAACATTAAGGTCCTGACTGTTGGTTTTTTATGTGCTGAAAAAATACTGCTTCACTTTATTACAATTGCCATAAGGAGGCCAAATGGTGAATTTTTCGGGCTTAGTTTGGTTGTTGTCGTTGTTTGTTTATCGTTTTTGCTGTCTACCATATATGATACTTTATTTAAAATAGCTTATAACAGTGTAGCATCCAATTGTAGCCGGCTAATTTGCCCCCCAGAAGAAACCTTGCGCTATCTGCTCCGTTTAAATTCTTGATTATCCTGGTAAAAGACTGTTCTTCAAATAGTGTTTTTTGCAGATTATGACATGTGTATTGGTTTTTTTTGCCTCCACACATATGAATCAAAAAGATTCTGCATTCTTATCAAAATCTTTATACTTGAAATCCTGCTATGGGATAACGGAATCTTTTTAAAGGAACTGTTATCGGCATTGACCCCACTTGGTCCATTGTAATCGTATGAATTACTTTACCTATATAGATATCATAATCATTGAGGTCCAATCTACAGAGGTGTGGAACTAGAGGTGACAATATATTTCAATTAAATGATTATTATTGATACCACTAAATTATGTGTAATTTGTGATTATCTCCAGATACTCGGTGTTTGATTATGCAAATGATGTCGAAAGGATATATGTTTATTGAGTTATATAGTGTAACTAATATGCTGCATTATGACGGCAGTGTTGTCAAAAATTCCCTTAGCTACAGTATCGCTGATTGCAATTAACGCTGCTATTTTTGCAATGGGGTTTCTAACTGATTCACAATCTCAAATTATTCTCAACTATGGATTCATCCCTGATTCTTTGTTTAATGCAGAAGGCTTAACCGACTTTGGCAATCAACAAAATGGCGATAATGGTTTTCTTTCCTCATTAATGAAAATGTTAACCTCTATGTTTATTCACGCGAATATAGCCCACATTGCTTTCAATCTTGTTGCTCTTGCATATATTGGTGGGTTTGCTGAAAAAGCCATTGGAGTTCCAAGGTACCTTTCTGTGTATTTTCTGTCCGGAATGTTTGCAGCATTCTTTCATGGCGTAATTGCGTCTTACCTTTTAAACAATGGCCAAGTGTTACTAGTTGGAGCATCTGGAGCAGTTTCTGGCATATTGGGAATGTCTGCAGCCCTTGGCAACAGGCAGGCATACTACTGGCTCGTATTTCAAATAGTGTTTGCATTTCTGGGATCGGTATCATCAATCCCCATAGCGTTTACTGCCCATGTTGGTGGATTTGTAGCTGGATTGCTGTTGACGAAAACTCTTGTTATGATGGGGCGTAACAAAATGGCAATATGAGTAAACGACAAGCACACCTTTTTTTAGGAGACTATTGGTCTCAATTCTTTTTTTTGTTTTAATTTTGGTGGATTGTTGTGTTGGATTGCCATTACCATATTCTTTGTCAAGGACGTTATCACCAGAAGATATATCAAATGGTCTTTCTTACCAGATGAGCGAAAAGAGGTGTAGGAAAGGGGTAATTTCATTGTATTGTCTCTCACCAGGTGTTGTTTGATTTGGGTATGGAAAAGAGTATTTGATCTGAAAAATTCCACAACCAAACAAGCCCATACCACAAGCATTAGGGAATAACTGCTTTGTTGCCTAATTCTGAAAATCGTTTTTTGATGATTCTTTTTTAACATCCTAATTCGGAATCCGTCATCCACCAACACCTAGTTTAACTGAAAAAGTCAAGTGTGAACGGAAAATTGAATTAGGCAACAAAGCAGGAATAACGGTAATATCATGGACGGATAAAAATGTCTTTGGACAGGACGATGGTGGTGGCAGTAGTAGCAGTACATGTTGATAATAGGGATACTGCGACTTTGGTTAATCTAGGTAACTTTTAGAGTCATTGGTCATTTGTGGCCAATGTTTTTAGAAAACCATTCTGATGTTATGTTGGCAACTTCTTCAATCATGCTTTCATTGTTGTCAAATAGGTGGCTTGCCTCAGGTATGACCATCATGTCTTTGGATCTTGAGTTTGTTAGCTGTTGTAGTGCTTGTCTGTTCAATTCAATTGTCTCTTTGGAATCCTTTTCTCCAACTAACAACAGAGTTGAGGCTTTGAGGTTTTTTAGAGCAGCTGAATCAGCCAAATCAGGTCTTCCGCCCCTAGAGACAATGGCATATATAATATGGGAAGGGGAATTCAAATTGGACATCTCATTATCTACTGCTGATTCTATGGCTGCGGCCACTCCAGTGCTTCTTCCAAAATAGCCTATTGGCAAACCCTTGACTTCGGATATGTTTTCTATTACCCACTTAGTTATGGTGGTTAACCTGCCTGAAAGAAGGTGAATGTTAAATTTGTTTAATGTGCCATAATCCTCTTCCCCGTCTTTGTCCATAATTTTTTGATTTTTCGTATCGGAGTTTACTTCATTTGTTGTCAGTAAATCTGTAAGCAAGGTTGCAAATCCGTTATTGTTTAATATGTGGGACACATACCTATTTCTGATGCTTTTTCTGCTGCTGCTGCTGCTACCATGAGCAAATATTACAAGAGATTTGAGGGCTGCTGCTGCTGATGAATAGGGAATAGATAAATCTCCTTGTAAATAATCATCATCATCATCATCATCATCCGTGTCAATAGTAGTTGTAATGCCAGCGTTAGAAAGCAATGGGATATGGAATTTTATTTTTTTATAGTTTGCATCATCTTTATCATAGGCAATATCCTTGTTGCTCATTCGGTTTATTACATTTGGTAAATTAATAAATCTGCTTATGATAGTTTCATGTTACCTGTTGCTACAGCTAAAGTCCACCCAAATGCAAGCCTTGAATTCAAAACAAAGATTTACAGCCCTAACATTCGTATGATGTTTTTTTGTGGATTATGACATGCGTGTTAGTTTTGGCCTTTCACAAATGCTACATCATAATAATGTTTTTCTGGATATGGAAGTAAATGTGGGGAAAATCACATTACTCAAATAACTTTACGCTATTACTAAAAACAAATCTATAAGTTTTAGGAAAAAAGTTACATGCCATTTTGTATGTTTTTGGTTGAACCAAAATTGGCATTTTGAACTAACAGTGACACTTGCTTTAATTTAGTTAAAGAATAAAAGTAAAGATGATGTTTGAAGGATTTGATATAATGAGTGATTCAAACAGCATAAAAAAACATCATCATCATCATCATCACCATTGCAACCTGTATATCCAAAGACATTAAATCACATAGCAGTTAGCGTGTCGGATCTAGATCATGCTATGAAATGGCATAAGAAGATACTCGGATTCACCATCGTGGAAGGCCCAATAGAATTTGTTATCGATGATTCTCTCGTAGGCATGGCATTAAAAGACATTCATGGCCCAAACCTAGAGAAGATGCGAATGGTTTGGCTGAATTCAGGCAATCAGGTAGGATTTGAAATAATTGAATACGTGGAGCCAAAGGCACAGGGACGTCAAGAGAACTTTGAGTATTGGAAGTCAGGGATTACTCATCTGTGCATAACGGACCCAAACATCGAGGATTTGTGCAACAAAATTTCTGATAGCGGCGGAAAGCAGCGAAGCAGGATATGGGAAATAGTTCCAAACAAGGGATACAAAATAGCATTCTGCGAAGACCCATTTGGCAACATCATAGAGATATACAGCAATGGTTATGAGCAAACAGTAACTTCCGTATAGTTTTTTTACGAATTATGTTAATATGCTCCATATCAATTTTTATCTATCTCCATAGAATTGATAAGACAAGAAAAGGGATTTGAAAATACATAATTTAAATTCTCAAATTCAATGTATGTGTGGCTTCCTATTACAATCAAATACAATCAAATACTTAAGTCTCTGAACCCACTCAAGCGACAAGTAAAAAATATTTATAATGACATAAACTAGCATGATGGGAATTACATTCATTTCTTTCTTTATGCTTTTTTATCCCATCTCATATAAGGTACATATGCCATTTTTGCCACAAACACCAACACTCGGTCCATTGAATTTCGGTGTGTTTTTCTAGTTTCATTACGCAGATGCCATTACTTGTATGCCGCCTTATTCCAAACACCAAGGCAACCATGAATTTCAGAATCCGTATTTTAGGTTATGAGTGCTATAAAACCCTACCCGAAACCAAAAAAAGGTATCCAGACAGGATCAAGGCGATTCTCGTATTTTACTTTCTGCACCATCATTTATTTTTCCTCATTATCTGTTGGGATAATGCTTTTTTCTGTCCATATTGGATAACTGTCTTTCCTTTTATTGGACCTTCTTTAGATGTACTCTTTATTAGATTTGCTATACATTAGTAGAAGAAAATTAAAGTACGGATGGCAGAGATGGAGAGGTGCAATTACAATTCACTATAGTGATCTTTCCAAAAAAAGAGGTAAGAAAATTTTATCTAACACCTTCGTCAAGTGTAAATTTTACTAATGCAAAAGTATCTGTTCTCCATAAGAATAACCTATGGTATAAAGTATGACATAGTCGAAGTGGGACCAGAATTACCTAAAGAAGATGGGGGGGGGGAACAATTTGCCTGAAGATGTTGTCCAGTCCCTTATTGAGTTTTATAAAGTAAAAGAATGGCCATATTGTAAATTGATGTAACTTGTTACTTTATTTATTGTCACCATCGATAAAAACATCCTTCCGCAATTATCTTGAAAAGTTTATCGATGTGGTTGCATTATCCTTTAGCCCTATATCTCTATAGTCGGTTATACCACCAATTTGCTTACCGTTAGCATCAACATCTGTAACATTTAGTATGTTGTTTGTTATGTCTTGAATTGCCGAAGAGTTGTCAAATGCTTCCCAAATATTTAAGAATTGCCCTAAAGTAAAGGTCTTCTCTATGGGTGATTCTATGTGTATTGTTCCTGTATCATCATGTGTATGTAGCCAATAAATGCATTTTTCTGGTATAATCCCAATACCACCCGGAACCACAATGGGCCTATCGTCTATTTTTATTTCAAGCCTTGAATGAATGTGAAAATTAAAATGTTCTACTATGTCACATTGGATGCTATCGATTGTCAATCCGGAATTGTTGTGTGATGTATTTTGGTTAGACTGATTTTGACCATAAACAAAAGAAAAAGTCATGGTTGAGATCATCAATGGAAGAAGTATAGTAATGCTGTAGAGGGTTAATTTAGCGAAATTTACCATTATTATAAATCTAAAGAGAAGCATTATTTATTGAATTTGTAACATGAAATTTCTTTTATTGCTATATGCCCTAGTGTATTATACGTAAGACACATCTGTGACGTGAAATCAATCAGATTTTGGCACATCCATTTGGAGATTTTTGTTGGCTCACCCAAGAAATCTATTTATGCTGGTCATGGATACCAATACGATTTATAAATGGCGGAAAAAATAACTAGGTTTGCTTTTAGGATTCCAATCTTTGTGGCAGTGCTAGTGATCCCAATTTTATTTATGGGGGCAAGTCAATCCTATTCAGAAGAAACATTTGTGTACGTATCTAATGGTGAAGATGCAAATATTGCAGTCATGAAGTTAAATGCTGAAACCGGTGAATTGGAGATGGTGGAAAAGGTACCTGCCGGGCCAAACGTAAAGCACATGGCATTGAGTCCAGATCATCGATTCCTTTATGCCTCCGTTCGTTCAGAGCCTTTTTCGGTGATTACTTATTTGATTGATTCAGAGACAGGTAACCTGACTCAGATTTCTAAAGAACCGTTACCCGATAACATGGTATACATTTCAGTGGACCAAACGGGCCGTTTTCTTTTATCAGTATCAAACAAAAACAGTGATGCAAAAATTGCTGTGAATCCAATAGGCCTTGAGGGGTCTGTTCAACCGGAACCTGTTCAGGTGATTTCCACAGGTCCCAATCCCCATTCGATTCTAGTTGATCCGTCAAATCGATTTGTGTATGTGCCTCATTTGGGAAATGCACAGGTAAAACAATTTTTGTTTAATCAATCCACCGGGGTTCTCACACCAAATGATCCAGCTGCTGTGCAAACTAAAGATGGTTCTGGACCAAGGCATTTTGATTTCTCACCAAATGGCGGGTTTGTTTACCTGTCGAATGAAATGGATGGCATGGTTTATTCTTATAAGGTGGATAACAAGACAGGGATTTTGACTGAAATCCAGAGAATTTCAGCAATACCTCCTAACGCAACCCTTGAACCACCAACTCCTGCGGCTGGAAATGTCGCGCCAGGAATAGGGGATGGGGAAGTTACTACTGCTGGAGTTGCAGACATTCACATTACACCTGATGGCAAATGGCTATACGTTAGTGAAAGAGCTACCAGTACAATCACTGCATTTGCTGTTGACCGTCACTCAGGTAACCTGACATACATAGAAAGCTATGATACTGAAAGAATACCCCGTGGCATTAACATAGACCCTAGTGGTAATTTTGTGATTGCAGCAGGACAGGAATCGGGTCATGTATCTGTACATGCAATCAACCATGAAACTGGGGAATTAAAACCCCTGAATAGACATGAGTCAGGTAAAGACCCCAACTGGATTGAAATTGTTGAATTTAGTTAAAGATACCAAAAACGTGCAAATAAAATCGCTGTATAAACATATGGCAATAGCTAATTTTGATATGAAAGTTTTCTAAATACAGAACTTTTCATTCCCATCTCTATCGATGCCATTTGCAACACTCTCTAGTTTGATGATGATGATAATATCAATAACAATGAAGTATTGTTGGCATAATCCTTCCTTTGTTTTCCTCACTTTTTTGGCTGGGCGAGACGACTTTGTTACAAAAATTGCCTAGGCCTCGTCAAACACGCATTATCTGCCGTTTTGGCTAGAGAACTGTGGTTGTCTAATTGACTGGCTTTCAGAGTTGTCATCTCCACCGTTATCTTGATCATCATGGCATGCATCAAATCCGGTCTTGTACTCGTCCATAAAATCCAGACTGTGGTGGGATTGATCATTTTGTGGTGGTTGGCTGGTATGTCTATCTGATGAGTCGGATGTTTTTGCATCTGGGCATTCATGGTCATAGTCCGTGTCAAAAGGCGTTGCAGCCTGAACTTGCATTGCACCGGGTGTGAACATTAAAAGATATAGAAAAGTAACAGTTGGTATTGTTGCTAACTTTAGATGATTGATGCCTAGTATGATCATTTTCAATTACTGTGATAATTTTTTGGATATATGATTTTAAATAGACTATATCAGTAAAGGGGAACAGTTCAATATTCTATAAAATTTATCTGGATTATCCTACAGGATCATAATGAACTGGCATTGGGAAAACCTTGTTGATGGGTGGGGGCCCCTATATTCTGCTAAATCCCACCCCTCACTCTCTTTCTCTCTCTATATCTCTAACTTCTCTAACTTGATCTGAATTGAATGTCTTTGGAACCGTGAATCCTTGGATAGTGACTTTAACCCAAAACAAAGAATAAAGTCGTCATTGAAGGCCAGCAATGGGTGGGTTTTTTAAATGGAAAGCCTGAAAGAAGTATCCGTGGGTTTATGTGGCTATTGATATGTGTGTGATGTGCTGCAAATTTCATTGTTTGTTAGCAATGCTTTTGTTGAAATGCCTATTATATCACCTTTTGAGCTAAATGGATTATTCACGCATTCGGAGGGTTGAATTAGGGCCCCGCTCCTTTCCTGTTTAATGGTGTTGACATGCGGTTTTGCTTTTAGCAATATGCCAACAATAACGTTGGCCCAGATCAGTCAGTCAGTTGTAAATTGATCCTTACTTTTTGTTTAAAAACACCATAAGATCAAATTTGACCTCAAAAAGAGAATTGTGCTGATAACGCCACTTAACATAACACAACTATATGTACATCCATTGCCAGTATTTCTATATTTTGAGCAGAACAACAAAATGGGCATTGCTTATATAATATGGCCTTAAACTGTTATTGATGAGCAGTCGATTCTTCAAACCATTGCCTATACTTGCAATAATATTATTATCCTCATTAGTGATTCCTTTTGGTTCCCTTCATACCGCATACTCAAAGAATCTGACCAATCCTACTGATGACACAATAAGGGGCTCCATTACTAGCAACACAAATAATGGCACCACGGTCGATCCAGCATGGATACTGGGCGGCGTATTCAAGTTCTCCAACACCAATTCAACCACAGCGTCACCTACGTTCAATTCTACATTTTACATGGTAAAAGTTGACGGCACCGCAAATCATCCTCATTCGATTTTTGATTTTAAATTAGCCGGGCAACCAACTATAGACAACACCATTAACTCCACAATGTATAACGGCACATCAACTGTAACTATGAGAGAGGGTCCTGTAAACAATGTTTCAACGCAAATTAATATTTTGGGTGACCATGCAATTAGTATAAAATTGGATGGATCTGCATTAGATAACCATTTTGGAAGCCAGCCAATATTTGGCACTCAGCACCTGATCTGTGTTGAACAGCCTTCCTATTGCCAATAGAACCTTTGGGTATCCAACCAGGTTTTATTTTCTTTTCATTTATTTTTTAAAACCACTTTTAATCAAATAAAACTTTGACTCTAAAGATGGCTTCTCATAATCCAATACGTTTATGAGTGGTTTCTGTGGTCTTAGGAATTAGTCTTTTGTCCACTCATGGAACAGGCAAACAAGGTATGATGCATCATAATAGATTAATTAAAAATTACGCTCCAGCAGAAAACGCTATTGTAGTAAAGGGATTGATAAAGTCGTTCAAACGCCTTAAAGTGCTTGACGGCATCGACTTTGTTGTCAAGCATGGTACTGTCCTTGCATTACTTGGGCCAAACGGTGCTGGAAAAACAACCACTGTTCATATACTTGGCACGCTTCTTTTACCAGATGGTGGAAAGGCGTTAATCAATGGCCTTGACGTAGTTAAGGAAGCGGACAGGGTGCGAAGTTTGATTGGTTTGACAGGCCAGTATGCGGCCTTGGATGAATATTTGACAGGCACCGAAAACCTCCATATGATTGGCCGCCTGTACCGTCTCAGCTATCGGGATATCAAACGTAGAACGCGGGAGTTACTTGAGTTGTTTGACTTGGTGGAGGCATCTGATCGTGCGGTAAAGACTTATTCTGGTGGGATGCGACGCCGACTGGACCTTGCTGTCAGTTTGATTGCCTCTCCACCCATTATTTTTCTGGATGAGCCCACAACTGGCCTTGATCCTAGGAGTCGCCTAATTATGTGGAATATCATCAAGCAATTGGTCTCTTCCGGTACAACAATACTACTTACCACACAGGACATGGATGAGGCCGACAACCTGGCGGACAGGATTGTTGTTATCAATGGCGGCAAAATAATTGCCGAAGGCACAGCTGAAGAGTTGAAGCAGCGAATAGGGTCAGAGCGCTTGGAGATAACGGTTGCAGAGGCCAGCAACTTTGATGAAGCCAAAAAGGTGGTTGATGAAGATGGCCTTCACATAGATAGCAAAAGAAGGACCCTTAGTGTGGTAACCAAAGGTGGCGTGCACCAACTAAAACAGGTGTTAAGCAATCTGGATGAGGCGGGAATAGACGTTGAAAGTGTCTCCTTTCGGAGCCCAACACTTGACGACGTTTTTCTTACTCTTACCGGCCATACGACAGAACAATCAAATGGGGAAACAAAGGCGCAGCAAGAGGGTTAAAAAGTAATGGAAAAACCTTCTTCCTTCAATACGGACATACAACCAGAAAAACACTCAAAGATCTTTTGGACAATGAGTGATTCGTGGACGCTTACCAAACGGAGCGTCAAGCATATCACTAGAAACCTTGACCAGCTCTTCTCTGTCGCGTTATTTCCAATGATGTTTTTCCTTCTGTTTCGTTATGTGTTTGGTGGTGCGATAGACACCGGAAACCTGAGCTATGTAAACTACCTTGTAGCTGGCATCTTTGTCCAAATGTTAGCCTTTGGGGCAAACTACACGACAATGAACTTGGCAGTTGATCTCCAACGGGGTATTGTTAACCGGTTTCGTTCGCTTCCAATTGCTAGATCGGCTCTCCTCGTTGGTCATGTTGCTGCGGATTTGGTAAGAAATATAATATCGGGTCTGATTGTAATTGGTGTCAGTTTTTTGGTTGGTTTCCAACCGGTCGCAGGGCCAACAGATTGGGTTTTGGTATTCGGACTCGCAATACTTTTTTCCCTTGCAATCTCTTGGATATCAGCTATCATGGGTCTTCTTGTCAAAAGCATTGAAGCAGCACAATGGACCGGTTTTATCGTCATTTTTCCATTGACATTTGTCAGTGGCGCCTTTGTCCCAACTGAGACCATGCCAGATGCACTGCGATTCTTTGCTGAAAACCAACCCCTTACGCATGTCATTGAGGCAATTCGAGGTTGGCTTGTAGGAACGCCAATCGGCAATTCGGGATGGCTTGCATTCGCCTGGTGTACTGGCATCATCCTTGTGGCCATGCCAGTGGCGACATGGCTCTTTAGGCGCAAGACCCTACAATAAACATGAGACAGAAACAGCCACAGAAAAGCATTGACTGGGAGGGGTCTCCCCAATGCTGCATTTCTATTGGATACAAACGGGACGATCTGATCTCCTGCCCAAATCAACAACTTGCGAACATGGCCATACGTTACTATGATGACAAAACCCGTAGGGTTTTTTTATATATGTGGCATGTGTGTTTGGTTATTTTTTTTGCCTTCCACACATGATGTGATAATAATGTTTTTTCCGAAATACAGAAGT
>JBNJLU010000004.1:0-17731 GCA_050591185.1 Candidatus Nitrosocosmicus sp. | reverse complement strand
ATTTGCCTACAAATGAATTGCATAAGAATAGATTGATTCTCATGGGAAAATCATCGCAATGGATATTTTGATTAAATTGTATTGATCTGAATGAATTTTTATACTCACCATGGGTAAATAGACAAATAATCTTATCTGTCTTATGCAATGCAATAGTAGAAGAACAGAATCAGCAAATTGGATACTTGGAGGGCGTTTCTAATGTTTTTTTTCATTCATTGGGGTGCCGAAGCCGGTCATAAGGACATTGGAAATAATCATGTTTATTGTGAAAACTGCCAAAGAGTTAATAAACAAACTTATAGACTGTATGAAGACAAGTTCAAACTATATTGGTTTATTACTCTGAATACAAAAAAAGTCGTTACTTCGATATGTCATAATTGTCTATCCGAGTCCCGACTAAGCCTTGACAATGAGGAAAAGATAATTAAATCATACGAGAGTTTAACTAAATTAAAGAAGGTGAAGGAGCAATAATGAGTATTGGCAAAAAATTATCTTTTTGTTTACTCTGTTGTCTCTCCAAGAAGAAAATGAGCGAAGACTGTTGTATGCCCGGGATGAGAATTTCAAATTGTTTGGGAAAAGATCGCCTTAAAGCCTCAATTCTGGCTCTGGTGGTTTTAACATCCCTGTCATTTTATTCGATTTACGGATATCAAACCGTTGATGCCAAAGACAGCGACCTGGATTTGTGGATTTATCATTCAGGTGAGGGAACAGCTAAAGTCTGCTTATCATCAAGTGGATATGAGAAAGACTGCAATGTCTATGAACTTGGTGTTGAGATTAGCCCAATAATTGTACCGTATGAGATTGAAGATCCCAAACCTGGAAAAGAGTTTAAAGTTTGCTATGATATAGAGGATACTGATATAGAGGATTGTAACATATATGAATTCGAAGCGGATTACCAAAAGATAAATCTGTATCTTCCGAATTACAACTCAAAAGACACTGGTAGTCCAGATCAAATCGGCTCTAGTGTTGGGTTGACTCATGACGATGCACCCGATATATACACATACGGCAATTCCACCTATGGTGTTAAAATCGACTATCCCGCAAATTTCGAAAAGTCAGAGCTGGACTATAATCCTGATGATAGGGTTATTGATATAGTGACCTTCTTTCAGCCTTTTCAGGATGCAAATGATGCTGTTCAAGAATACTATGGAATTTTATTGGATCCAATACCATACACCAGGAGTTTGGATGAATACCTTGTAGAAACCATCAAAGGCTATCAAGACTCATTTGATGACTATAAAACGATAGCATCGTCAACAGATGCCACATTGGGTGGTCATCCAGCCTACAAACTAATATACAGCTATAAGGGAACAGACCCAAATGCGTTGATGAAGGTACTTGAAACAGGAAGTATAGTTAACGGCAAGAAGGTGTATTATGCTGAATATGTGGCAGAGGCAAAGGAATTTGAAAAAAACCTGTCTGATATGGAAAGTTTGATTAATTCATTTCAAATTAAACAAAAATAATGCCTTTTTTTATTTATTGGAAGTTGCAAAACCTGTGATTTTAAATTAAAAGCATGCAAAACGAATTGTTATCTGATGTTATATTGAGCATTTTAAATATTTGCAAATTATGCATAAGATCAAAAATACTATATTTTTTAAGGCTATGAATAAAAAATTTGATGATTAACAATTGCAGTCACATTGAAATTTTGTAAATCTGACCTTTGGTACGAACTGCGATTATCTCTGAAATTTGTGTGGTATTGAGAGGTTCCTCATTCTCATCTAATGCCATGAGAATTAAGAAACTGTTAGAGAGTTGAGCTCCTTCAATCATTTCGTAATTTTTTGCAATAGAATTCCAGGTGTTCTGACGGTTTGGTTCTATGTTTTTAATGTGGATTTTTTTGTTTTTGTTTTTTGTATGTGATCTGGGGGTTATGGAGACTGCCACCTAAGTTCAAGGTAGTGCGGTAAGCTTGATCATGTAATATCATGGAGTTGGTAAAACCATTTTGAAAAAGACGCCAAAAACAATTTGGATGGTGCTGAAAAAGTTAAAATAAACTTATTTAAATGATATTCTCAATAAGGGGCTGATTACATTTATCCTGAATGCCGCAAGTCCATATTGCTCAAAGTGGTGTTGCACAATCATGCAAAGTTACACTGTCAACAACAAAAAGGGGATGCGTTGATTTGGTTTGTTATTTGGGGAACGTTTTAGCAAGTGCTGAAAAACAAGTCTACGGAATTACTGCAAAAGACTGGAGAAATGGCGGACAATTCCGCCCGGTTTCAGATTGAATCCCGAATTATGCCTTTATAAAAAAACGCTGCTTTAAGGGGTTTGACTGTTTGTTGTTGATTTGCCTTTGTTATCCTTGTAAAGAACAAAATGGATGGGGTTAAGTGGGGAAGAAATATCTTGAAGATAACGAATATGATGACTCATTTAGGATCAATTTCCATAGGCAAATGGTGCTTTTAAATGGCGCGTATAAATATGCTGTTTATAAAAAACACGATCAATAAAATCTAAAACTCTACAAACAATTCATCTGCTAAAAAAAAGGGTTATTTGCTGCTATTGTTGTTATTATTGTTATTATTGCTAGTGGATGTGTCATTCAGAGCAAAGGTGCCATTATATTTGTCACTCTGGGTGCTGTGTGCCATTACACCACTCCCATTAAAGTTAACCGACCCTTGAGTCACATTTTTCGCAAGTGTTTTAGTGGCGAATGTTTTGTCACCGACTTCCCATGTTTTTGTTGTGTTTGCAGCAGGCTGTTTTCCCGTAATGTCCTCAAATGAAATGACGTCAGCAGGCTTTGACAAATTAAATGTTACCGCTCCTGAATATGTCGTACCCTCACTGGCGTTTTGGAATATGATCACCTGATGGGATTGGTGTCCTTTTGCATTGTGTGGAACTGATGTTTGATTTTGCTGCTGCTGCTGCTGCTGCTGCTGCTGTGCAACTGCATTGTTATTCTCTGTTAATGCAATACCCAACGCAAAGGTAATTCCAGCCAGTATTGCTATAAATAAGCCATAAGATAATGTTTTTTTGGTAAAATCTTTTTGTATCTTCACATGTTGCAATAAAACATTTTGCTAATTAATACATTTGTTTTGATGAACTTAATAATTCATTGGAAAAAGTCTCCAATAATGAAGATTTGTATTGTATGTAATTCCATATGTAAGATTGTTGTTGATTTGATGATTTTTTTTGATGCTGTTGCATCGCATACTCCTCTCTTCTAATGCCGGATAGACTGATTATGCTGTTTGCGGATGGATTGTTACTGTTTTATGATGATGTTCTACTAATGTCTATGGAGGGTCTTCTATATAACTACTCATTATGAAAGAGGGAATAACATTGAGCATTATGTTATAACAGGAAAGGATGGGTCACAAATTGATCTAAAGTATGAGCATCAGGGAAAACTAATACATCTAAATAAAGGATCGAAAGCCAGCGAGGAAGATGGTCAAGAGAGAGGGTATACATTATGCAATGCATGTAATAAATGGTATTTTGGTGAGGAAAGAATCGAAGCGCACTTAAAAAAAGACGGTTCTTATTATTGTCCTAAAAATGCTAAAGAAGAAAATATCATGAAGGGAATATTTCTTTATACTGATGGTATACACGATATAATTACAATAAACATTCCTAATTATCATGACAATGTGTTAAATACGGACGAATTCTATTTTACATTAAAAGAAAGTATTCTTCAAGGCATTGAAATAAAATTAAATTTAGATGATGGTGAAATAGATGGCTATGTATATAGAAGAAATACAGATCCATCTAAAGTAGATATAATAATATATGAAAATGCAGAAGGTGGTGTAGGACTGCTTCCCACCTTATTCTCCAATAATAGATTTGAGACAATTATATCTAAGGCATTAGAGCTACTACATGATAAAGATTCTAAAGATGGTTGTATAAGGTCTTGTTATGAATGTTTGTTAAACTTTTACAATCAAAGGGAACACGATAAATTTGATCGGAAAATTGTTTTGCCATTGCTAAGGAACTTTACTTCGGTTGAAATTAATAAAGTTATTAGAGATGATTATAAAATACATTTTGATTATCTTTTGAGTAGATGTCAATCTGATTTCGAGAGATCTGTGTTACATGATATATCTAAAAGGGGATTGCCGTTACCTAATGAATGTCAAAAGACAATTTTTGATAAAGATGAACCTATTGCACAAGCTGATTTCTTTTATTCGATCAAAAAAATAATCGTTTTTGTAGACGGATCACCACATCGTATAAGTTATATCCACCAAATGGATGAAGTTAAACGAAATAGGCTAAAGAGTATGTCGTATATTATTTATTCCATTAGAGGTGAAAATATGGATGTTGATTTGGATGATCTCGAATCTGCTCTTTACATGTAAACTAATTTTTAATTTTTTGTTGCAAATTTGCAAGATCAAATGGTCAACTTTTTTGTTAAAATGTGCTTAAAAATAACATGAAACTATTGTCGTCGCATGATTTATGGACTGAGCGGGATTTAAATCATAGTGGCAAAGGAGTTCTACTATAAATCAATATGCCTTTCTATAGGTTCATTTGGTGTAACAGGTTGTTAAAATTTATAATGCGCTTTATCGACATTGGTTTATCATTGCAATCTTTTTTCTCTTAACAAGATGTGATAGACCGACCCATACTCTTGATGATTATGGTGTGTTAATTTTGTAAACTATTGATTATTGACTATTACTGTATTCATAATCCTCTAAACAACACTAAGATGAGATCATATTTCTAACTTCCTTTGAGCATAAGGAACATAATGTAGCATTAGTTTCAGATGTGAACATTTACTACACGAGGAGCATTTTACCTTTTGATCCTCATACATATTATTATTATAATCTACTTGTGTAAAAACACGCTGTTTGTTGTGAGGGGATAATATGCCTCGATTACTATAAAGAAAAGAAATTCTTCCTATACCTCATATTGCTTGTGGATAAAGGAGAGTTTGGATGTAGGCAAGTCATATTGTGGAGACGATTTGTAAAAGTTGATAATGATGTTTTTAATAGACTAAAGAAAGTGTTTACAATTCTCCTTTAGGCAAGCAGGCTATCCATGTTAGTTCTTAATGATGATAAAATTAAGAGTAATTATTATTCTGCCTTTACCATGAGTTCTTGAAATTTGAAGAAAAAATAAGTAAAATATATTAAAAAAATTTACTCTTGACTGTCTACTGATTCTGCATCCTCAAAATTTATTAGGTCTAGGTTAACTCTAAGAACTCCTTCCTGTTCTGGATCTAAGGCAATATTGTCACAATTATTTTCTTCACCATCTACTATGGCACAAACATTAGCTGTTTCAGCGTCAGATTGATATGGCATGCTCATTGGAAATGCTATTCTTTCTTCTGCAGTTATGGTTCTGTTTTCAGTTCTAAATTCATTTTCATTATCAAATGTCACAGTGATATGTGCATCACCTGCTAGAGGAGTTTCTGTATTGATTACATTGACAATCATTCTTAATCTTTCAGCTGATGTTGGTTGCACAGCCGTTGCTGTTTCGTTTTCTAATGGGGAGGCATCTTGTGTTTGATTATTGGACACATATCCCTCTGCTGTTGAAGTAGTCAGGTTTTGACCCAAAGCAGAAGTATTCATATTAAGAGATTCAGATGTCAAAGGGTTTCCCATTGCAACACTACCTAATGCAGGTGATACAACCAATAACACCATAATAAAAGATAAACAAAGGGTTATTTTAGACAATGTCTGATCTCCACGTGCTTCTCTAATAGCCAGACTATTGCTTTTGGAACTGATTGACTTGGATTTAAATAAGTTTTTGTCTCCAAAATATGGGAGCATGTTATTTATTTTGCAATACATATATCTATATTCACAACATATCTATATAACTATTTTATATTAAAAAATTCTATATTATATAATTTTGCTTTTTTTACAGTAGAATGTTAGTCTACAATATAGAACCACAATTTAAATTTGATGTGGTATTTGATCCATATTTGGTTTAATTGAAACCGAAATTCAAACAAATATGCTAAGAAAAAATTCAGAATAATTCATGTAATACGAATTCAAAGAAATGGATTTAAAAAGTATATTCTTATCAGCGAAGTTTTAGATGCCTCAAATGACCAGTGTTGCTATCCAAATACACTTGCCATTTTTCAGACTTTTGTTTTTTCCAACTACGAAGATCCATTTCCTTTTTATTGTTTGGTTCGAATGACTGGGGATCAATTTCACCTATTTTCTTCAATGTCCTGTGAGAGAGATCTCCTACTGGTTTTGGTTCTGGGGAATTGTTAGTCATTGTTACTCCACTACCTCATAATAGGCTATTTTGCCATCATCCTGTTTCTCAACACCATAGACGTCACCTTCATATTCCACCCGATAGAATTTTCCTTTCTCTAAATTTTTGAAATCAATATCGATAAAGTCTTTTTCTCCCTCTTTCATTATTTGGACTTCAGGCGAGTTTACAAGATCCACGGTTTTCTCCGAAGTATCGGTTGTTGACATGCTTGTTATTATTTTACCTGGCATAGTTTATAAGGTTGATGTCTAAAAATTCATTTCTATAAAACTAAGATGTTATCTTTTTTATGCCGCTCCAAATTCTGAATGTGATCCATTGGTTAAATTAGTAGGTGGTGGGCTAGGTATGGCAACAGGTGAATTAAAAATATGATGTTCTAGATAATACATCTGATTGACTATTGACAATGGAACCCAAATTAATTAATAAGAAAGTAAAAAATAAATAAATATTATAATTTAATTTTGTCTGCATCTAATGTATTTACTATGTTCTTGCGATTCCGCCTCTTTTTCCTATCGTAACAAATCCCTCATTTAGCATACTATTATTTGCAATTCTGGGCATTTGTATGCCATTTACTAACAAAATTAATTGGCATTTTGATTAATATCCTATGGATTTGTGTTATCAAATCGTCTTTGAGATAAAAATGCTCTAATTTCCATCATCCTACCTGATATATAACCCAACAAAGCTCCATAAATTAGATGAACTATTAAAGATACACCTATTATTATACCAAATAGGCCACTAAAATTATAAGCAATCGAATATACGTATTGATTTGGGGTTATCCCTCTAGTAAATGAATCTAACATAGGTTGAATAACTAATAAATCAACCGGGACAAATAATACTATCCATAATATTATTCCAACAATCATTCCGGTTTTTAGTCCATGCTTGGGATTATAAGGTGATATGCGCTTCCAAAACAAAGAAACTTGCCCGAATATATTGCCAGCTATAGTCCCTGTTAAGACATGTAATCCAAATCCAATAAGTTGTGCGGGAATAGGATCATAGTATCCTAGGGATATCCCAATTACTCCAAAGAAAGAACCTGGTGGAGTCTGCGAAATTAAATCTATACCTACCAGCAAACCAGAAATTCCCCAAGCGGCAATAAATCCTGCTAGAGTACAATATACAATGAATAATTTGGGAGGCGGATTTTGAAGGTTTAGCGAAGACATATTTTTAAAGTGCTCATCTATTATATAAATTGATGCAAAAATAATAGATTAAGACCATTCTTCTTATTAATTGCATTATTTTATTATAATTTGATAATAAATCAACTAAAATCTATATTTGATAATAAAATACTATTCTATAGATGAGCTGACGTGTTATTAATCCCGAGTACACTGATGGCATAAAAAGTATTTTATTTTATTAAGAACCTCTAATTTCATTTATGTTTAGTAGCTTTTATCAATTACAACGGATACGGTGAGATTAAGTTCCACATGGTATAAGGGTTCGGTGGAAATCACGAGGATATCCATATGAGATTGATCACAAGGTTAATCATAACTAATTAACTTAAAAAGCAAGTTGAGTTGAATGATCTGATTTATTTTAAAGTATGGAACAATATACACTAGACGCGATCAAATGAATTTACATTATTAAAGAAAATGGAAAGATAACTTACAAACAGAACTAATTTACAACGATGAACAATAGAACATTTGCATAGATGTTAACATAATGCATAATCAATGATATCTTTAAGTCAATCATCAAAAATAATTGTGAAAGTTTTTGTCTAATCCATGTATAAAATTAGGAGATATGCCTCTGGTACCCCCCCCGGGCTCCGGCCGATTTGCCACCTAACATTTATCACTGGAGGCACGGATGCTTCGGATGTAACTTGGTATATTTCCATATATGCTGAAAAAAATATTATTTTCTTATGATTAATGCTATATGAAACCAATTAATAAGATATTCTAATTTCTGTTATTCATATTGAGAATCAAATCCATATCTCTCGAAGGAAAATATGCTCTTCTGTGCCCTCCATCGCTTAATGATTTTGATGGATTATCATCTTCTGTACAAGATGGAAACATATGGAATAACCCTTATGCTTTGTTTCCGAGCATAATCGAAATGCCACAATATTTGCAAGATTTAGCAAGAGAGTAGAAACAATTTACCCTTTATAATAACACATAAACAATTAAATATAATTGCTGGGAAAAACGTTATCTAAATATTGATTATGTTAATTATATAACCCAAATTCAATCAGTTCATTATGCCATCAGGAACTTGATGCCACCGAACCAGACATATAATTTAGTAATAGTTTTAGTGGATAATGGCTATTATGTGCTCACACCTCCTTTCCAGATTATCATGGCAATATCATTGGAACTGCAAACACAGATAATAGTATGGTGATTATGCCTCAAGTCCAAGTCATTTGCTTCGCATACTGGCACGTGCAGCAAGTTTTGCTATTCTAATAGGCTCTGGAATAGAGCCTTGGAGTGTAAAGCAATCAATGATCGTGGATGCTTCTTTTGAGCTTAATCCCCAGTATCGTACAAACAGAATCTTACCCGTTTTTAATAGAATTTTATCTCGTTGCCCTAGTTTGCGATATTGTTCTAGTTTAAGCTTGGAGTCATTGGAAAAGTGGTGTTGTATAGTACCTTCTAGTCCTTCCGAGTCTTTGAATGTTATCGCTATAACTGGAACATTGGTGTTTTCTCTAAGTTCTTCACCATCTATTATGTTGTACATGCTAATGATAAGGCCATCAAGCATTATGCAATTAATGTCGTCTCTCTTTAATGACCTATACATAGACAAGATATTTTGTGTAGAATCATTTCCTTCAATCGTGACATTCCCAAAAACCATGCCGTCAATTATCAGATCACGGCGCATTACTATTCCTGCAAGCGTGGAACAAGCACTATTTTTTCTGAAGCTTTCAGCTATTCCTAATACACGGATGCCTCTCTTCTCAGTATGAAACCTCATTCTAGGGCTCCTTCTTTTTTGGAAACGAAACATCATGCCTGTATCTTGTATTCATATATCCATTATCGAACTCTTCTTAAAAATGTCTGACTCTCAACTTTTCAAGTTTAAAGTAAGGTATCCCATGCCCCAGTGAAGATTAAACAGTCGATAGCGCGGGCATTCAGGCAATAGGCGTTCCAATTGGATTAACCAAAACAATATGCCAATAGAAATACAGATAATTGGTCCGCCATTTAAATAACATCCCCAATTGTAATTGGAGATGAAGTAGTTCTGGTGTTTCCTGTTCCCGTTATCATCTAATTCAACCTTGTGCCATGATATATACCGCTTTTTTGAGATGCCGATATCTTTCTTTGATTTGTTATAATTACATCACCTATTCGAGAAATCAATGCATTATTTGCTAAATGGGTTCTAAAGTTATACTGAAACACTTTGAAATTGGTTAGGGCTTCTCCATTTACATGGGTGTTCATTATCCCTTCTGTATCCATATCAATATTTGCTAATAATACTTTTTGACTATGTCGTAGATGTTTAACCCCTATTATTAGGAATCTTTTTTTGAAAAGACGTTGTTATTGTTTCTATGGATATCAAACATCGTTTATCTTTATCGGCTTCAGTGCAATAAAGTAGAAACACTAGCATTAGGATGTTGAATCCCTTATCGACAAATAGTTTGCAAATATCCCTATACCTGAAACAATAAACCCGCTATCTAATCATCATAACAGATTTGAAACTGCCAATCTTGCTATATGGCGGATAAGCATGAGCCGTCAAAATTTGTTTTGTAATGGGTTAATTAGAAGAAATCAATTATCCGCAATTCTAATAAAAATTTGGTCTACTCAGGAATTAAATCCCTATATAATACAAACCCTTATCCTTTTATTCCCGTGAATGATGAAAACGATGGAGAAACAAAAATAATATTTGGAAGAGATGAAATAAATGACCTTTTTGTAAAAAGCGTTGGTGAAACTGCTGATAACTGGAATATAACAAGTCCTGGAGAATTTGTCCCTTTATTTTATTATATGACAGACCTTAGAAAAGCTTACAAGAAAGCACTTGAAAGGGACATAAAGTTAAGAGCAATAATTAAAGTCACCAAAGACAACATATTCTATGTCAAGGATGGGTCACAATATTTTTCTGAAGTCAGACATATGGATGGTATCGTAGGCACATTTGTAGTCTCAGATAAGCATTACCTGGGTACATCTACAGTGCTATATGATGAAGGGAAGGTAAATGCTGAGGAAGGCATCAACAAGACACAATATCCCACACAGCAATGCATTTTTAGCACATCAAGGGAATTGATTCATCAGCAACAAAAATATTTTGACATTTTATGGGATCAGGCAATACCTGCGGTAGAAAAAATAAAAGAGATGGAAAATCTTGAAAATACGCAGCTAAATGTAATGGATAATCCGTTAAAAGTTCAAATTATGTTAACAAACTTGCTTCGATCTACCCCTAAAGAGGTTTGGCTTTTATTTTCTTCTTGTACAATTTTTGAAAACACACAAAGGCTCTTCAATATTTTAACAATTTTGCAATCATTTCAAGAAAAGATTGGAGTAAGGATATTAATACTAACTAACAACACTGAACCATTAAAACCTTCTGAAAGGACCCAAATTAACGTAACAGCAAAAGAGGGTGATGCCCCATTAGGCAAAAGTAGTATTGAAATCAGAAAGATTGAAAATGCGGGATTAACTAATTTTGAAGTTCAAACGAATACCATGATAGCCATATGTGATAGGGACAAATCACTAACCATAAAATTCAATCAAGATAAAGATTACGCTTCAGTGGAAACGTTCTCTCAGTTAATTGAATCGGGAGTGTACACAGCCGGAAAAGAGCCTGTAATGCCCAGCATACTGTCATTTGAGAGATTATGGTATCAGACAAAGTTAATTCAAAATGTTGAAGAATCTGTCAATCTGCAGAAAGAGTTTGTAAACTTGGCAGCGCATGAATTGCGAAATCCAATTCAACCAATCTTGGGATTGTCAGAGTTGGTTCACGATAAAATAACGGATGAAGGGCAGAAAAAAATGCTAAATATTATCATAAAAAATGCCAGAAAGCTGATGCATCTAACGGATGACATACTGGATCTGACCCGTATTGAGGAGAAAATATTGGTGCTAAACAAGGAAAAAATTGATTTGTACCCATATCTTTTGAACCTGACAAAGGAATGCCAAACCCTTTTGCATGACAAAAACAACCACATGGAACTGGAGTTTAAACATAACAACAAACTGATTTTGGATTTAAAAAACGTGGTAAAGGACGAATTAGTAGAAGGGTATGACAAAAAGTATTTTGAGGTGTCTGCAGATCAGTTCCGATTATCCCGGATACTCTATAACCTAATAGATAATGCAAACAAGTTCACTGATTCAGGGATTATTAAAGTCCTTGTTGAAATATGGGAAGACAAGGTGAAGTTTAGTGTGTTTAATTCAGGGAAAGCGATTGATGAGGAAATTCTTCCAAAGTTATTCAACAAGTTTGCAACAAAATCATTTCAAGGAACGGGTTTGGGATTGTATCTTTGCAAAAACATAGTTGAGGCACATGGTGGAAGGATTTGGGCAGAGAACAACAAGGACCCTGGTGGTGTGACTTTTGCATTTACCATTCCTTTGGATAGATAATTATTAGATAAAGTTATAGGGAATGTATAAATTGATTTATTGGATTTGGCAAGTTTCGCGCACATGGAATTATTGTATAAGAATTGTTATTCATCATGAATTCACTAATGATCGGGGTCGAGTTTTTTAAATCTCAATAACTAGTAATTATTATTAGGAGTATCACTGAAGATGATGTTGATGTTACATTAGTTAAAAATACTTGTAGGAATGATAATGGCTCATCGTATTTAAAAACTCTAAAATGGTTTGTTAAAGAATTAGATTTAGGAATTTCAAAGGTATCAATGTCTTTATTAGAAGATTATGGTGGTGGTGGTAGATACTTGTCAATATCTAAGTATATAGAGAAATCATAATAAAATAAGTTATAATTAAAGCATTATATCAATATCTCAAAAAGAGTAATTGAAATAACAATTATGAATATAATAAAATAACCCTGGAAAAGAAGAAAAACAATACGTGCCTCTAGTCCACAAATAATTGGAGCATGTGACAGTATGACTGTGATAAATGTTCCTGTAACATGATAAAACAAAATTTGGTATAGGGATGGACTATCTTTTCTTTTACCAAATTGATGCTAGACCTTCAAGCATATGAGCCCATGGTTCTGTTTGATTATCGATTAATGGACATGAAATACATTAAGATGATTTAGAACCTTTACAGATTTTAACTTCTGCATTTTTGCCCTGATTAATGCATTTTGAATTAAACGTAAATGGAATCTTAAGCAAAAGGGATTGAAATGATGGATTATGCTTGGGATCCGATTTGTTATTTGAAAAGAATCAGTCTCCAAACTTTAAGAACTTGTTTGAAGGCTCGTTTGATAGTTCCTTTAACTCCTTGATTAGTTCCAATGGCCTTGTTTCCAAGACGATGTAGATATGATATCCATTACCGGTCCATAGGACAGTAGGCTTACAATTGTCCAATTTGTCTTTTATTGTTCTGATACTTTTGTTCTTTGATCTGTCTAATTGCTTTAGTGCCTCTTCACATGGTAAATCTTCATTTAAATCGATATCAATGAAAATGATGTTTGATGCCTGTAGTGGAATTGTAGAATCAGCTAAAACAGGATATGCATTGACTCGGCAATCTATGAAATTTGCTTTAATACATTCGTTTAGTATTTGATCGAAAGTATAAACGGTAAACTGGCAATTATTGCTAAAGGCAGTGGCCATTTTTCTTGGAAATAGTTGCTGTCTCCCTTCAAAGTGATATAGGATGAATTTTATCCATTCCTTTACTTTGTCTGTTCTTTCTATCTCCTTTTCTTTTTCCATCATTACCAAAAATCATCAAGAGTTTTAACACCGGTAACATCTTTCGAAAAATCATAACCTAATGGTTTTAGCTGCTTTTCAAAAGTGGATTAACATTTCCAGATACTTCGCCCTATCAATGAAAGCGGGATTCGAGTGAGCTTTTCCAGGACCATTTGATTTGTAATACTTTATTGTATCCCCCTCCTTTGATTTTAATTGATTTCCCACAATTTTTTGACGCTCATTACGGGAATATTCACTGGGATCTTTACTCAAGGTAAGATAAATCGCAAGTAGTTTGGTGGATACTTGCCCTTTTTCCATATCCATATATGCTTTTTGCAGTTTTATTGTTGGATCCCTATCACACTTTAAATCATCTACAAACTCCTTTTGAAGATTATTGATCCAAACGGGCCTTTCGGACTTTTTGCCTTCAATTCCTTTAACGTCAGGTTCTTTAGTATCATCTAAATGAATTCCGATGTAGTGTTTCTTTTCTATCAACAGCAATTTCTTATAGATGGATGATAATTCAATTTCCATATCCTCTAACACAATTGAGCATTCTGCAAGGAATTTGTTAATCGCTCTTTCACTTTTTGCATTCGTTACAAATATGCTGTCAGTATCACTATATATCACCTTAAAACCATATACTTCCTCAGCTATGTGCTTCATATACAACAGTGTTTGTCTCCGATATTCAGAATTCCTATCGGCATATTCTACCTGTTTGTCTTAACTTTTGATTTGGGCTGTATAAAAATAGTTTTTGAAGCTAAATTGGTATTGCCTCTCTCTTTCTATTTTCTAGTTCATCAATCCCATCTGGAGTAATTTGGTAGTTTTCGCCATCCGAAGAATGGATCAGTCCTTGAGCAATCAAGTCCTCAATGGCTTGATCTATTAGGGGAGACATTGTAGTGTCTATGGATTCCGTCAATTCTCCGATGCTGATTGAAGTGTCGTCGCCTCTTGATTCATACTTGGATGATAACCTATCTAATACAAAACCTTCAACATTGTGAAGGGCTCCATTGTCATCCTCCGAATTGGATATTTTACCCATGATAATAAGTGAATCCTACGCTTAAATCCTTATCTTTACTATTTGCCTGTAACACAACGGTCCCGGGGAAGAATAGGTCAATATGGGATACAAGGTCAAACTCATTCATACAACCGATCTCTTAAAGTTGCAAAGGCGGTATACCAATTTACTAAAACAACCCATCTCCAGTTTGTAAACTGATACAAAAATACAAATCCGAAAATGTAATAAAAAGAAAAGGAACACAAAATTTGAAACCCTAAAAAACATTAACAAACATAGGCATAGGTTAGCCTAAAATACGTATTTTTGGACATATTGTGGTTATTTATGTAATACTTTTAAGCTTGTTATTTATTTGAAGTAACAGTAATGAAACAATTGAGAAAGACATCTAATGAAGAAAGGCAACTTCCACTACAGCTAACAAAAGGTTGTGAATATTGCCACCTAAACTAAAAGCAATCCATTGAATGCATAAACAAGATTCTAAACAGAAACATTTCCAGAAGGACATATTATAACTACAAACGCAAATTGTACTCCCATGATGTTTTCAGCAGGCTAAAAGAGAGTATTTACAATTCTCCGTTAGATAGGCTGTCAATATTGCTTCTCAATGATGATGCAGACTTGGAAGTAAGGGCAAAAGTAAATAAGTTAATTGCTGGTCAATTTCCAGGTAAGGATTTAACATTTCTTCAATCTCAACATGATGATATTATTGAGGAAAATGCAAAGGACGAACTAAATTATGCGCTTACAAAAATAAAACAATTTAAAGAAACGAAGAATTTGTCAAAGAATAGGGTTAAACTCTGCATAAAAGTGCTACCATTAGGGAGGAATTCATAAAATGCGGAAAAGATGCCTGTAACCTTTGTCCTAATGGACCATATTACTATGCTTATTGGAAAGACAAAACAAATAATGATAGTAAAAGCAAATTGAGAAAGAAACACCTTGGCACCATGGATCCCAGACATTAAACTTTAATTCCGATTTACCATTTCTGTTTTCACCTATTCACTAATAGTGATAATTGAGCGTGATAATCTATTTTATATCCTAGTTTTGCACTATCCATTATTTCTTATGTAACTAACTGGATTGATTAATTATATTTGGTGAATTTAGTTATTATGGATTTATATGTACCAAAATTGTTATTTATTGCTTTGTTCGATGAATAGGCAAATGCAACAACTATATTTTTACTCCCCAACTATTATACTGCCATATTTTAATATAACATGGAAATAGTATAAATTATTAATAAATGGTATTGTGAATTTGACTCCACGCAAGAAAAACTCTAAACCAAAAAACAAAGAAAATCAGAAAGATAAATCTGTAGATAAGGAAATAGAAGAAAAGGTCAGGCAGGAAACTGAGAAGAAGATAAACACGGATGGACAAGATAAAGCGCAATCAATAATCCGACAGGCGGAAGATAAAGCCAGATCAGAAGCTGAAATGAGATCTAAAGAAATAACAAAAGAGGCGGAAGATAAAGCGCAATCAATAATCCGACAGGCGGAAGATAAAGCCAGATCAGAAGCTGAAATGAGATCTAAAGAAATAACAAAAGAGGCGGAAGATAAAGCGCAATCAATAATCCGACAGGCGGAAGATAAAGCCAGATCAGAATCTATAGAAAAAAAAATGACTAATCAAGAAATAACAAAAATAATGGATTATTATCCTCAGGAGGAGGAGGAGCCTATTAAACTCAAAGAGAATAATTATCATGAAAATAACAAATCATCTAATCTGTTTATGCCGGGATTTAGTCTGTGGCAAAACTATGCTAAAATATGGATGGACATTTCTAAGGAGCTTGCAAATAACACTACTACAAAGGTATTTAGATATTTTGAAAATACTAATGAAAAGAACTGAACTACTACTAGTATAGGTTAGAGTGATTAAAAGTAAAAGTTGAATATAAAACGTAAAGTATGTTTTAAAATCTTTCTAACAGTATCTAGATCTTTTTTATTGTATTTCGAATTCTTTTAGGTCAACTGATATAATAAACGCAAATTAAGAAAGAAGTAATTAGATACATTAGATACTAGACAATAGACCAATTAATTGTTAAGATCGTCAATTCTGAGATGTGAGGATATTCTAATAGTTTTTTTATTTCTTCAATGTAGTCGTTTCTTATAATTCCTAGAAATTAGTTCCAAAATTAATTTTCTAAAGATGATGATACTATATGAAGATATAATAAAACAAGACTGTTACGTTCCTATTTTTGGTGGCAGCCTAATTGGCTATGACCTTATTACCTGCCTTGCCTTATTATGCCTCGAAAGTATCCATCTGGATATACTTACTCCATTAACTGGCTGAAACTCGGCAAACCTGAGAGTAGAGCAGATAGCAGCAGATATTAGTAATTCAATGCGGTTTTGGGAATTATTCGCCAGTGGTATAATAAGGGTTTGGAAGTCATTACAATCTATGTAAATTAATATAGTTAGATAATCCTTGAAAAATTGTGATGATACAATTTTTAATAACCACAGTCGCTGTGGCGATATTGATTGGAACAGCTTTAACAACTAATACAGTGTATGCAGGAAATGACTGGAATGATAGTTGTAGAGATGCAGGATATGAGCATGGACAAAACGGACCTTTTAGTGTAGACACATATGACCATTGTGGAGACGAGAAAGGCGGTGATGACGCCTACTACAAAGGTTTCATTGATGGATGCATGTCTGTAGAAGGCAATACAAAAGACGTTTGCGAATCCGCAACTGACTGACTCATTATATCAGGTGCATCAAAAGAAGATTGTGAGTCCGGTTACGCATCGGATTAATTTAGCACAAACTTTTCATCCATTCTTTTTTTTAGTTGATTAGGATGCCTTGTTTGAGGCCGTTAATAATTCTCAAAGGCAAATTCGGCTGAATGTTTGATAAACCAATCTCTTTAACATAGTATTTATTCATCGAACCTCGTTTGATATAAAAGGGATTAACAATTGTCATTTTGTTTTGTGTTGGCATTACCTGAATTTTGGTTAACTTTGTCCTTTAGTTTTTTTATTGTTTGCGCAAACGATGTGCATAGGCCTAAGATCTGTAAATAAAGAGAGTATAAGCAAAAACCGCACTCAATTGGGTTTTTATAAATATTTTGATTATGGAGCAGAGATTTTATAGCCTTTTAAGAAGATTATCCGAAATTTTATTTGAATTTGCTTTGTTGCCTAATTCTGAAAATCGTTTTTTGATGATTCTTTTTTAACATCCTAATTCGGAATCCGTCATCCACCAACACATAGTTTAACTGAAAAA
>JBNJLU010000003.1:0-18096 GCA_050591185.1 Candidatus Nitrosocosmicus sp. | reverse complement strand
AAGAGTACAGCACCGTTTTATACTTCCATAAATATCAAAAAATTAAAAGTTGTACTTGTTTTGGTTTCTTCCTACCTGATAATAGAGGTCATAACTGGACTCTATTCAGGAAGTCTTGCACTACTTGCCGATGCGGGCCATATGTTTACTGACGCCTTTGGGATAGGCCTTGCCTTGTTTGCAACAACGTACAGTCAAAGAGCGGCAACACCCGGGCACACCTTTGGCTTTTACAGAACTGAAATATTGGCTTCACTTGGCAACGGTGTAATTTTAATGTCAATATCCGCTTTCATCATTTATGAGGCATATAGGCGTGTTTTTGAACCCACCCAAATTCAAAGCATTCCCATGCTTGTTGTAGCTGTCATAGGATTAGTTGTCAATATTGCGGGAATGCTATATCTTAAAAACGTTCACACACATAGCCACGGATCGCCCCACCGCGATGGAGACGAATTAAACAATCACGATGAGCATGGGCTTGGAAAGAAAACGGACGATTCAAACATGCAAAACAGAATTAAAACTATCCTATTCAGAAAAACCGGCAAAAGAAAACAAGACGGCCAAGTTGAGGATTTAAACATACATGGGGCTAGGTTAGAGTTATTAGGTGATAGTGTTGGCTCAGTCGGAGTAATTGTTGCGGCATTGATAATATATTTGACTAACTTTATGCTGATTGATCCTATAATAAGCATAGGTCTGGCCATATTTATGATTCCGCGCACATGGTCCATAATAAAAAAATCAATGAACATATTGATGGAAGGAACACCATCAAACCTATCTTATGAAGAGATTCAAAAATCAATATTGCAAATAAGGGGAGTTACCGGAATATTTGAACTGCACATATGGTGCATTACATCCGGAATGAATGCATTATCTGCCCATGTTGTGGTAATGGATATGGAAAGCTCAAATAGGATTTTGCAGGACATTAATGCAGTACTCGAAAAAAGATTCAAAATATCTCACACAACCATCCAAATAGAAGGTTATCATCCGACAAGGGATTCAAAAACACAAGAATATTAAGGTCATATAAAGTCATCAAGTCATTTCTGGACTGTAACTTGTTGATGTTACCAAATTAAAAAATAAACGGTCCTTAAATCGGGTTAATGTTTGAGTAAGATTTTATGAATATGCCCATTCCCGCAATTGAACTAAAGGAAAAGCACAGGCTAAAAAGCATAGCCAGATTAATGCCATAGATATCCCAAATGTACCCAAAAGTAATGTTACTGGCAAAAAAGCACACTCCAGTTACAAGGTTGTATATCCCATAAGCAGTCCCACGCAACTCTGCAGGCACATATTTTGGTATGATGGCCCTTTGCACCGTTTCCGAAATCCCAATGTATAGCCCAAACGCCAATGCCAAAATATACGCATAAAAAGAGTTGTCAGCAGATAACGCCATTAATACAGATGTGACTGCAAAAACGGCGTATCCCGTTATTAGGACCTTTTCTTTACCGATTCTGTCTGCCAATATGCCTGCGGGAATTCCAATTATTGTATGGGCTACATTGATTACTGCGTATACTATGGGTATGACACTTTGGCCTATTCCCAGATCAGATGCCTTTAAGAGAACAAATGAAAAATTAAACGCGCCAAGGCTAAATATGCCCGTAACCACAAGAAGAATCACAAATGGCTTGTTTCCCTTTACTGCCTTGCCAATATTTCCAAAAATTGTTGTTGTGGATGTTAGTTTTTTTATTGCAACCTCTTTTACAAAGAATACCAGAATTATTACTGCGATAATTCCAGGAATCAGCGAGAAAAGAAACACAGCTTGTATGTCCATAGTCTGTAAAATCCCAAAGGCAACAATGGGTCCGACTATTGCACCGGTCTGGTCAATTGTCCTGTGAATCCCAAACGCTTTGCCTGAGATGGATTCGGAAACAGAATCAGATATCAATGCGTCACGCGGTGCGGTCCGTATGCCTTTTCCCATTCTGTCAGTTGCCCTCACCACAAAGGCGTCAAGCCAACCACCACTTAACACAAAGAAGGGTTTACTTATTGTTGACAGTCCATACCCAACTATGATGAATATCTTTCTCTTTCGTAATTTGTCAGACAATGCACCTGAAAACATTCTAAATGCATAACTAATTAGCTCTGAGGATCCCTCTATCGCACCAAGGATAGATCGGGATACTCCCAAATTGCCAACTAAGAATAGGGGAAGGACCCCCAAAACCATCTCAGTTGAAAAGTCTGTAAAAAAGCTCACCAAACCCAAGGATATGACATTTCGCAAGCCGGTAGGTTTGCTTTTTTTATTCCCGCTCTTGTCATCTTTATCTTTGTCAATATTGTCATCCTTATCTTTTGGAATCAACTATGGCGCCTGTTCCAAAAAAAAAGTAATGTAATAATTAAATCATACCATATACCATTTTGTCATATTGTTACAATACAAAACAGGAGGCTAGGTTCATCAATCTCAGTTAATATGCCAATAAATTGTGTGACAGAATAACCTTATGTCCCATTGCCTTGGTTGGAAAACAACAACAATACATCCATCATTCCAAATGGCAAATCTTTAAACAAAAGTACTTAAATTGATTCAACCTCATGCAGAGTAATAATGCCATGGTCACCTATCATTCTTTTTAGTTGAGGGAGTAACGGCTCGATTATGGATTTCTCTTCAACTACATCAATCATCATAGGCTGGTTGATTGTCAGCCCCTCTAAATGAAGTGTTGATTTTCCACTCTTGCCAAATCCATCAACACCCAACCAAACTGTGGCTCCAGAGACCTTGGATTTCTTTAGGAATTCCATTAATGCTTTTTCCAATCTTTTTCCATCAATCTCGTCATTCCTTTTGATTCGTATAGTCAGACAGAGCATTGATTGCCTCACCATTAAATGCTACTTTGCAGTATCTGAGATATTAGAGTTCTACCTCCGTAAACCGCAAGAATAGATAAGACAACATTTCCCATGATGTTAACGGATACGTTAAGGAATTGCCTATTGTCAAACATATTTACGCTTTCCAATGCAAATGAGGACATTGTGGTAAGGAACCACAAAACCCAATCGCAACAAGAAAAGAATAGCGGGCATCCAGGTTCAAGGATGCGGATAAAACTGAAAAAACTCCAAGGATAAAACTCCCCAATATATTGACCAATAACACATTTGAAACAAGGTCCCAAACAACATCGGATAGGATGTTACCTTATACCTTAGAAATGCACCCAAAACTGCCCCTAGTCCAAGAAAAAGAAATTCAATTCCCTTCATTATCTTCTGTCATACGGAAACAAATTATTGGTAAAATATCTTATGATAAGTACCTTACTGCAACAGAATCCATAGAAAAGGTATGAAAATCGATCCGAACTTTTGGAATCAATACTCGTCAATATGAAAAAAAAGAAGTATATGTTGGTGGTGGTGACGATGGGTGGTGGTGGTGGTATTAGTAGCCTTATTATATCAAAAGGAGAAGAACTATACAAAAAAATCATATTAACCCGGACCTTGAAAATTGGACTAGCGCTACAAAATCCGTTTCTGACAGGTTTAGTTCTAAAGTCAAAAGGGGCGTTAGGGATGCAGCAGACCCGTCTTCGTATTTTATATCTCATGACCGTATTTAACAGTGGCATAGGTTAGAGCATGCGCCGGAGAAAAAACTTTCATTGCCTTTATCCTTCTTTGTACATATGGTTACCGCTTTCAAAAGACATGGGACACAGATGTGTTGAAACACTATTTTGGAATCAATATTGAATTAAAGGAACTCGTTGATGCTCATGGTTTTGTAAAATGAGCATCAAAACAAAAAAAGGGTAATTATTATAATTTAATTAGTTATTTCGTTTTTGAATCTCTTGGATGTATTAATGTATGTAAAATATAGCCAATTATTGTTAAATAAAATGTAAAATATCATTTAGAAAATGAAACTATTTTCTTATCTCATATCACAAAGGATATTCATTTGGTTCGAGATTTAGGGAAGTATATTGATAATCATGGTATAACCGTTATCATAGGAGGAGATTATCAACATCCCGGAAAAATTTTGGAAAAGAAATTTGAGAAATTGATTGATGAACCTTCGGTTTTTTTAGATCTTATTACGAATCTGTTTTTATGGCAAGGATTTAGTCCTAAGCTTTGTCTGAATCTCCCTTTAATTACAGGATAAAGTGATACCAACACAAACTCTCGTACACCAAGAAAATACCAAATCTACTGCCCATTGCACAATAGACTCACCTCCAATTTATCGTATAAGATAAAAATCACTCTTTTTCTAGTAAATTGTTTGATCCATAAACCAAAATATGTGATTGTAGATGCTCCATCGAACCTTGGATTGCGACCCACTGGAGTCGAAAATCTCCCTGATGCTTTAAAGCATGCTGGATTGATTGATGGTTTAAATGCAGAATTTGCTTGCCGAGTTGCACCAAAACACAAATATGATTTCAGAAGAGATCCTAAAACCCAATTGCTGAATGCCGGTTCCATTAGAGAGTTTTCAATAGATTTGTCAAATGTCATAATCCGGGAAATTGAAAAAAATCATTTTCCTATTGTTCTGGGAGGCGATTGTAGTATCCTTATTGGAATTATCCTGGGACTTCGAAGGATAGGGCAATATGGATTGTTCTTTGTAGATGGGCATTCAGACTTTTACCAACCTCAGGAATCACCTACGGGAGAAGTTGCTGACATGGATTTGGCTATTGTAACGGGGAGGGGTCCAGACATCCTTTCCAATATTGAGGATTTTAAACCTTTGGTAACAGATGAAAATGTGGTTGTATTTGGGTATCGTGATGCAGAGGAAGCCGCAAAATATGGAAGTCAAAATGTATTGGATACCAACATGCATGTATTTGATCTCGCAAAGATAAGGGAATTGCATGTTAATGAGGCTGCATCTATTGCTGTCAATAAAATATTGGGGAATAATATAGAAGGTTTTTGGATTCATCTGGATGCTGATGTATTGGATGACAGGATAATGCCTGCGGTTGACTATCGAATTGCGGATGGTCTAAAACTTTCAGAATTAAGCACTCTTTTGAGAATTTTAATCTCAAGTCAACGTGCAGTGGGAATTTCCATTACTATTTTTAATCCTAGTATGGATTTAGATGGCTCAATCGCAAAGAATCTTGTATCGAGCATTACTTTGGGTTTGACTGATCCATAAACCATGGACATTGGATTAGGTTATACTTCTTGCCATTAGTTGTAGCATCTGCATCTTGAGAGAATGCCGGTAGTAGCCTACTCAAATGACACGATGTCTTTTATTCATCCAATATCATGATAAAACGTTAATTGCAACTATACTTTTACTCCCTTGCTAACTTTTATAGCAACTTTGTTTATTAGATCCATGAACGATTCAAATATCTACAAACACAAGGGGAAAAGTTTTTAGCATGCCAACCGTCCAGCATTTTGACTTTCCATTTGATGAAGAGAATCGCGCTGAAGCATTCTACAAGGATGTATTCGGATGGAATATGCAAAAATACAGCAATCCTGAAGAACCAGGTATGGATTACTGGTATTTTGACACCACAGATGAAAATGGAAACAAAGGTATTACTAGAGGAATGATGAAAAGAAATGGTCCGGAGCATTCAGTCATTAACTACATTACAGTTCCATCAATTGATCAATATACCTCTAAAATAGAACAGTCCGGAGGCAAAGTCAGGATATCCAAAACGGAAATTCCAGGAATGGGATACTTTGCAATATTTACAGATACCGAAAACAACACATTAGGGCTTTTTGAGACAAAAAGATAAAAGAGCATATATACAAACCATCACTATTAAGTAGACCATAACAATCGCGAATAGAGAATTCAAGTAAATGGCTTCAGATTATAAATCCACTCTTTTGCATTTTTTCGTACTCAAACTTTCCTTTAAACTTTAATTATACTACAACAAGTTTAGCACTACAAAATTTTTAATAGACTACTTCACGGCTATAATGGGTGGATTATCAAACTCCCTGACATACATTTAACATCCATTAAAAATTAGATACCCTGTTCTTATGCAAAGGATTCAAGTCCATCACTCCCGGCACCTCAAACGTGGATCAAGACAACATATTTACAGTATGACTACATTCTTGATACACATCAACTCTGCTAACGGTTAAAGATGATGAATCATGGATTGAGAATTTTACGTCAATGTTGCGGTTATGAGTGCTGCTAAAGATTCTCTTACCTCCATAGGCATATCTCCGCCTTCACAGCTACATAATTCCACCAATCCCACTTGTTTGCCTGGATTGAATCCAATAAAACTACTATAGCCATCAATTGAGCCACTATGTTGTATAATTTCTGCACCAAGATTAGTATCTATAAACCACCCTAATCCAACATAACTAGTGCTCAAACTCTTGTTGGAAGAAAATAATTCAGCGGTAGCTCTTGTTGCTGGCGGTTGATGATACTCAGATCTTATTAAATGGGTTTCTTGTAGTATATCATTTATTTTGGTTTTAATTAAGCCCAGGTTGGCAGACAAATATTTCATCAAGTCATTTGCAGTCGAGTGCAATGCCCCTGCTGATTGAAGTGCTTCAGGAATGAACTCAAGGACAACCTCCTCACCGCCACTATGTCCTTTAGCTAATCTGGATTCAAATATGTCAGGATATGTCACACCTGTACTATTCATTGCAATTCCTGTGCCATCCATTCCCAGCACACTTAGAATCCTGTCCTTGACCAAGTTTTCATATGAAATACCGGACTTCATAGATAAAATGTGACCCAAAAGACCCATACCAAAATCAGAATAATTAGATAACATACCGGGTTCCCTTTGAATGGTGATATTTGAAAGGAAACTATACACTTGCTCATTAGTATAGATCTGGTTTCTGTTCCAATCCGCAGGAAAGTCCGGTAAGCCCGAAGTGTGTGTGGCTAAATTTTCAATTGTAATCATGTGTCCATTGTACGTTGGTACTTTAACATTATCGGGAAGATACTTTTCTATGGGATCATCGAGGCTAATCAAACCACGCTTTACCATATCAACTAATAATGTGGTTGTAAACGTCTTTGTAATAGAGCCGATATCAAAAAATGAATCTCCGTCTACATTTGTACTATTCTCCTTAGAAATATTTCCATAACTATATACTTGTGTTCCATTTGGACCAATAATACCTATTACCATTGATATATTAGGCATATACTCCTCCACTTGGTTTAATAATACGGTAGAAGGTAACAATTCCTTTTCGGCAGGAGAAGAGACGGGTTGAGCTAAAGCCTCATACGGCGCACCAACAAGAAAAAAAGAGGTATATGGAGCAAAACTGGAAAATACTATTATAATTAGCAATACTGATCTTATGTAAGAAATCCTCAATATCTAAATTCTAAAATAAGTCCAATAAGTATATATCCATTAATAAAAACAATTTGATTACAACTAGTTTCAGGGTTTACAGATTAATAGATATGCACCTCATACGATAAAACTAGGCTTTTGAGTAAATCTGATTTTACGCAGGTTTACAATTATTATAATAGCCATCCTTCGAATCATCGAGATCTTGTTTGAATCTAAAGATGAAAATATCTAAAAAAATTTGAATCATGAGTGTGAACCCTGACTACCTGGCATATAAACAAATCCATTCCCTCAATTAAATCATGGAGTTAATTTGTTGATAGTAAGAAAATTGGTGGAACCCACGTGAGAAAGGCGTAGATTTGAATCTCCACCCCCGCCTAACAGATTCTTCCTGTAACAATTCAGCCTATATCAAGTGGTCAGATATCATTAAGTCCAAAAATAAATTGAAAAAGTCATCCATGTCTAATTATCAGACATCATTTAAACTGTCTCCTTGAGCAATGCCACGGAGTTTGAATCTTCTCCGGGCGTTACTTTAAATCAAACTATTATTTTAGTAGACATCTCAGTACTGTGGCAATCCAAATACTGGTTTGATGAATGTTTTTATTGGCATTTGAATTGCCATATAGCAATTATTTAAGGACAATTATATTAAACAATAACTTTACCATGCTTTTAGATAAAAATAGGAAACACAAATTCAATATAAAAAAATAAAATGATTAGTGTTTGAAAGTTTAAAACATTAGTGAAAGTGTTGCATATCGCCCCAAAAGACCAAGTTTAAGCCTCGGCTATAAGAATTTTTTTTGTCAAATAAAAAAACGTTAATTGCTGTTCCAGATTAACTGGTTTTCTTCGTAACGCTTTTCCAATCGTACCTTACGTTTGGCCTACCCTTTAGTCTCTGAATATAGTTATATGCTGATAGAGCTGCGGTAGCACCCTGTCCTGCAGAGATAATTGCTTGTTTATAGGGAACATCAGTAACATCACCTGCGGCAAAAATACCCTCAGTTGACGTAGCACAATACTTGTCAACAATTATCTCCTTACTCGCATTTAGCTGAACTATATCCTTTACAATTTCTGTTTTTGCAACATATCCCATCTCCACAAACACACCATCGATATCAAGCTTTGATTCAGATTTGGTTTTGGAGTTATCAATAACCAGAGATTCCACACTCGAGTCACCCTCAATTGCCTTCACTATAGAACTTGCGACAAAAGACACATTGCTTTGGTTTAATGAGTTGATTGTTTCCTCAGAACCTACTGGTTTGTCCGTTCTGTGAACTATGTAAACCCTTGATGCCAACTCTTTCAGGTAAACCGCTGCTTCCAGGGCATGCTCCCCAGCACCCACAACTGCAACAGTTTTATTTTTGAAGAAAGGCCCATCACAAACAGCACAATAAGAAACACCCCTACCTTTGAGTTCCTTTTCGCCAGGCACATTCAAGTCTCTAGGTGTTTTACCAAAAGCAAGAATAAGCACGCAACAGGAATATTCATTGTTATTTGCTGTTTTTATTGTAATACAGGCAGGTTCATCTTCAATTACAGATACAACCTCCTCGTATGCGAATTCAGCTCCAAAGGTCCTTGCTTGTTTCTCAAACTTACTCATAAGATCAAAACCGCCTATATGCCCAAAGCCTGGAAAGTTTTCTATATCATTTGTAAGTATTGCCTGTCCACCAATATCTTTAGTAATAACAAGAGTTCTAAGACCCTGACGGCTTGTGTACATTGCAGCGGTTAACCCCGCAGACGCACCACCAATAATTACTACATCATACATAATACAGTTATATCCAAATAAAAGGTGAATAAGATTTTCTATTCAATCAAATGCAGCAGCAATTTAAATTAATTAAATTAAGATAAAAAAAGAATAGCAGTTATTTATTATATCATTTTCAGGAATGAGTTTAAAAAACACAGTTGAGGATTCAGCCAAAGAATGTGAATTGAAGCATGGGAATAATTATGCCATAAGATTAAGTACGTTTTTATTATAACATATAATGCAAAATGAGAGTGCGAAGAATCCACAAATGAATGGAAACCTTATTGCCTTTTGCTAAAATCAAAGAAAAGAAGGAAAAAATATTCTTTCTCTTCACATGTTTCTATTACAACCTTCGGGTTTCAACCCTAGTCCATAAAGTTTGTTTCCTGATGAATGCGCGCACTCCTCGGCGATTCTGCCCTCATCTCAGTGTGCGACCGCGACCACTGAGACATTCTCTCTGATGGGATTCCGTTCACAACTGTACAAATTTCCCACTGCAATCTCCATTATATTGTTCAGTATCATGATTCTTGATTTTGATGCTTCCAAAGCCCATTGGTCGTGTGATTTTGACTAATCACTAACCAAAAATGGAGGACAACTTAGTTAAGAGTAATTCATATCTGCATTTTACCATAATCCCATGTAGAAAAGAACTTGGGACTAATTTCAACAAGCACAACTTCCCCCTTATTTGAGAGGTCTGATATCATTTTCGCTATTGGATGGTCAAGAGTTCCTAGGTATTTCAAACTAATTTTGTCCCCTTGTGGAACAATTCTTTTTGGGTCTTCTATTATGGTGGCAACACCTCTGCCTTTAACTCCCCTATACGGCGGGTTCTCATCATCTATGGAAAAATAAACATTGGGTCTATCTCGAAGGTTTGTAGTTTTCTTGGCCGATTTTGAAGTGGTTATTGAGAGTTTTTCTATATATTTATCATAATAAAACCAGACTGGTTGAATATTCGGATTACACTGTTCATCGTTAGTCGCCAACTGCAAGTTCAATTTACTTTCAAGGAATCTCTCTGCCTCTTCTCCGTTCATGCCAGGAATCTCGGGTGAGGCACTAATAATTTTCATAAGTCATCAATTGCATACAGGTAAAAAAGAGTTTCTTCCTTACCAAGCCTACCTTTCAAATACCATCTGTAGGGGTTTCAAAATGTATCATTGTTGACCTGTTAATCAGTCATATGTTGCTTTCATATACACAATGCCAGACGCTGAGTGGTATGGATATCCCATCCATACTATATAATGAGGTAATGAGATGCAATATCTGTTTGTAAAGTTGTTTGATATGTAAAAACCTATTATTTTGCTTCATACTTTTGCATATATTTTAATTGCAATAGGAAGGTTATTAGTAGCAGTTCATAGTCATATGATTAAACTTATAATTCGTTTTTGCGCAATATCATAAAGCATGACTTCAGAAGTGCCCAAAAAAATATCCAAGGAGGAACTAAGGCAAAAGCTTACTCCAGAGCAGTATGCTATATGTGTTAACAAAGGCACCGAAATGGCTTTTACTGGCAAATATAACAATTACAAAGAGTCTGGAACATACAGGTGTGTTGTTTGTGGTAATGATTTGTTTAGCTCTGACGCAAAGTTTGATTCTGGCACCGGATGGCCAAGTTTTTATGCCCCGCTTAAAAAGGAAAACATCAAAGAAGAAATAGATGACAGTTATTTTATGAGACGTATTGAGGTTAATTGTGACAGGTGTGGTTCACATCTTGGCCATTTATTTGAGGATGGTCCAAAGCCCACTGGACTGAGATATTGCATCAACTCTGCGTCACTTGATCACAAGGCAATTGAAAATAAATAGACAGGCAAAAAAAACCTCTTGTTAAATGGAGGTAAAAGGTTTTCAGAAGATACAGAATGCCCCTCATCATTTATTGCACGTGAGCCTTTAATATACTTGTAACAGGAAATTAAGCGGATACTATAAAAAAAAGCACAGTAGAGGCATTTCTTAGGTATTCTTGGTCTAAGGCAATCTGGTATTGTTAACCATATAGTTTGTTTGTTTTTGATATTTTTGTTTTCTAAAGTAGGGAATAGGGGTTTCTTTCGCAGCAATTATGCCTACTAATTCCAATCCTTTGCTTTCCGACCTTAAATCATTTACATTTTTATGGCATTTACCCCATCTTTAAAGTCCTTGAAACTAATGCGATTTTCCTTTGAGTATAAAATCCACTCAAAAATGTTGAATACGGCCCATTATAGAAATTGATAAACCAAATGGAAAGTAGATAAAAGAATGAGAGCCTTTTTTTTACTTTAACAGACTTGTTTCATTTGTTGGAATGATTTTAAGGCAACTAGATGGGTTTAGCTAAACCGGGATGGGAAAATCAGGTAGTGTTGTGTTTTTTTGGTTTGTATCGCCCCAAAAGCAAAGAATTTGTTACTACCGTTACAGAGCTCATCGCCATTGCTACTCCAGCAAGGATTGGAAGCCATCCAAACACCCCTAATCCCAAAAGGGGAACTAGCGCACCTGCTGCAATAGGTATCAAACCGGTATTGTAAGCAAATGCCCAAAACAGGTTTTGCTTTATCTTGGATACGGTTTTCTTTCCCAAATCAAGTGCGGTAACAACATCCCTTATGTCATCCTTAATCAGTATTATTCCCCCTGTTTCCTTTGCGACATCTGTCCCAGATCCTATCGCTATTCCTAAATCTGCCCTAGCTAGTGCCGGTGCGTCATTGATGCCATCCCCAACCATTGCAACAACCCTACTACTTTCCTGTGCCTTTAGTTTAGAAATGACCTCTTCTTTTTGATGTGGCAGTACTTGTGCTAAAACCCTATCAATGCCAATCTTTGAGGCAACGGCATTTGCGGTTCTCTGGTTATCGCCTGTGAGCATTATTACTTCAATCCCCTTGTTTTTCAGGGATTTGACTACATCTTTAGCGCCCTCTTTTATGGTGTCGGATATGGCCATAATTCCCGATAGGTTATTGTCTATCGCAACCAACACAGCCGTTTTGCCCTCTTGCTCAAATACAGAAAGTTTTTCATCCACAATTTCGGGTATTGGAATCCGGTTATCCCCCATCATCTTTCTGTTTCCAATCATAATTTCATGGTTTGAATAAATGGCTTTAAGACCCTGGCCTGAAATTGCCTCAAAGGAATCTGGGTTAGCAGTTGAAATGTTGCCTTGTTTTGCCCTATTTAGTACAGCCTGGGCTAATGGGTGTTCTGAGCCTGACTCGGCTGTTGCTGCGAGTCGAAGCAATTCTTTTTCATCAATATCTTTTTTTAACAATACTATATCCGTCACCGATGGTTTTCCAACAGTCAGGGTTCCTGTTTTATCAAATACGATTGTATTGACCTTGTTGGCTATTTCTATGTGCTCACCACCCTTGTACAAAACTCCATTTTCTGCACCCTTTCCGGCCCCCATCATCAATGCAGCAGGTGTAGCTAACCCAAGGGCACAAGGACACGCTATTATGATGACCGAAACAAATGCCAGGATCGAATATGTCAATCCAGCGTTTCCAATAAAGTACCACCCCAAAAACACGCCTATCGCGATTGCAACAATGGCAGGGACAAAGTGTTTTGCCACCTGGTCAACCATTTTCTCCAGTTTTGCTTTACCGGTTTTAGCTTCTTCCACTAGAGTGATTATCTGAGATAAAACAGTGTCCTGCCCTACTTTTGTTGCCTTGACCTTGAGAAGGCCGTTTTTGTTTATGGTAGCACCTATTACCTCATCCCCCTTTGCCTTGTCCACCGGGACGCTTTCCCCTGTTAACGCAGATTCATCAATGGATGAGTTGCCATCCATTATTATGCCATCTGTGGGGATTCGCTCTCCGGGCCTTATCACCATCAAATCCCCCTCAACTATTTGCTCCACTGGAACCTCGGTTTCTCTAATTTCTTTCGATATTAACTTTAATTTGGAGATGCCAGCATCAATATTGCCTTTATTTTCATTGTTTATCGCTGAATCCCCCCTCCCTTTTATCAAAGGTCTGATTACCCGGGCAGTGCTTGGCTTTAGGTCAAGTAACTTCCTCACAGCATTTGAGGCCTTTTCCTTTGTCTTTGTTTCAAGCAGTCTCCCTGTTAATATGAGTGTGATTATTATTGCAGCGGTTTCAAAATAAACGGCGGTGAATGGGAAATATCCAGGAGCAATAGTTACTACTGCGCTGTAAACATATGCAGCTGTTGTCCCTATGGCTATTAGCGTATCCATGTTAGATGCCTTGGCTTTGACGCCATCCCAAAATCCCCTGTAAAAGCGCAAGCCAATCCAAAACTGGATTGGAGTCGCCAGAGCCAAAAGTATGTAATTTGTGTATTCCATCAACTCCATTGGAAAAAGATGGTTTAACTGCGGAACCATATGCGGAAGGCTAAGCAAAACAATTGGTATGGTCAGTGCAACGCTTATAGCAACATGTTTTTTCAGTTTTCTTAACGCCTTCTCTGGCTCAATAAACTCATTTAGGCATTGGGTAGCGCAAAAATAATAGGTAATTCCATCTTTGGTGTAATGAAGAGTACTTTCGTTTTCCTCTACAAACATTCCACAAATTGGGTCTTTTGCCATATCAGTTATAACAAATATTACATATATAATAACTAGGCTTTACAATTGTAAATTCGACATAAGGAAAAACAGAAATGTTAACATTAGTAATATTCATAAAATTTGCAAGTTATAGCATAACAATATAACAATTTTTTTTAATTCATTGTTATAGCCCATACAAAAAGGATTAACCGTCAAGTAACTCTTGTTGCTATTAGATTGATGTTTAAGCGATATGAAAATTCTTTCACCTTTTTATGTTTCTATCAAAATGTATGCGGTATTGGCAGTCATCACGCATAGCATGCTTAAATATTTAAATAAAATTCAATATACGACAATTGTAATAACAATTAACGTGTCTTCGGAAATAGTGTTAAAAGAGTTTGAATGGTATCTTAGAGATCTTTTTTTTAGATCCAATGTTAACAATAGCCAAAAAGTTATTGACTGTTTTAATAGAGAAAACATTATCAATACTTTGTTAAAAAATTATTTAAGGTACAGGAATTACGATTATGATAAGATTTCGGACCTGTTGAATACTGTTTTAGCAAATTTGCATTCAAAAAATGTAATAAAGTTTGAAAAAGACGTAAATAAGATTAAACTCTACTCGGTATTTGATAGAAAACAATGCAAAAAATGTTACTATATCAATTATTTGTCAATAAATGAGAAGATTCAGTGTAGCAGATGCAATTCAGTTGAAATTCAGGAATTCCCATCCAGAAAAATTTAGGAAAAGACATCAATTAAATAGTATCGATAATCTGATGTATCCAATCAATAACCATACTATAGAAATTATATAGACACACACTACAAAACCATGCTTCAAACAGCAGATTTACTTTATGACAGGCTCTTTGAAACGGTCCAGAATTTAAACCATTAACCCGATGGAGTTTTGGAAACCAGAATAGTAAATTAATTGATGTAGGAGGCACATGATAACTACTCATATTTTATAAGATATGCCTGGACAAGTCCCAAAATAAAATAACACGTTTTGAATAATTAAGTATGTTTACACAGTTATACTGTGAGTGCATAAAGGTAGTTGCTAACATGTCAAAAAGTTTCAGGTGCCACAAAATAAAAAAGGATAAAGGATCACATACTCCACAAGGTTTCAAGATAAACTGTAAAAGGTAAATCATATTCATCCCATTACAAAGAAAGACCGTGTAATTTGTATTAAAACTCCTATTGGCCTCAAGAATATGGATTCTAAAAGAACAAAGCTAAAGGATTAAGAACGCATTAGCATTTTGTTTGGGAAATTAGCAAAAGTTAAGTATAAAATATAACAGACCATATCACACAATAGGAAATGCAACAAGTCAAGACTTTTGAACATAATCGCCATGTTGACCTCGATAATATGGTAAATGAATTTTTAAAGGAGATAGGTAGCAAGGGATATGATTTGCTGGAGTTATATTATAATTCTGTTTGGGACCATAATCAAAATCGTGCAGAGTATAGTGCCACAATATTATATGGAGACGAAGAGCAAACTACATAGTCATAAAGCTCGACATAAAATTACAGCATATTGTTGTGATTAATTTCAAATTGACAACTATTAAAGAGTAAAAAGGCAACTCCATCCAAAATCCAAAATTTGTTTTACTTTGCAAGGAAATAACAAAATATTTTGGCTCCAAATTAATAGATACACGCAATATTTTAATTTCTCTACAATAGCCAATTTTGTATTCTTGTCATTCCATTATCGCATTACTTTCAATAAGAATTACAAGGGGTAATTAGCAAATACCATTTTTTATATAAAATTATAGGTAATTGAAAGTTATTATTTGTTTTATAATGGTTTTAAGTAGAATTAAAATCGTTTCAAGTAAAAAGAAAAAAAGGAGGTAAACCATGTTTACCTTCCATTGGGTGTTTTCTATTTACCTATTCCAATTGCACTTCCCAATTGTTCACCAATTGAAGACAATGGGTTACCAGATGCTTCCGTATTGTTTGCCTGTGACGGGTACTGTTGCCGCATCATTTCGTTTTGGGCCACTACCTGTTTTATTTGGCCAGTAAGTGTATTCAAGTCCCCTAATGCATCCCAGTGCACAAATATCATAGGCGGAGTTTCAAGAATCGGATGGTTATGTACTGAAGTTACATTCCAATTGGCTTTGGAAATGGCCAAAAGCAGGGGTTTAAGTTCTGGTTGCAGTAATGCAAATTCCCCCATTACAACCACCATTGGTGATGTTGCGTTACCCATCACAGACATATTAGCCGGTGCAGGCGTCACCTCAATTAACGAATTTGCCACCAAAAATTTGTTGAGGAGAGTGCCATTGTGTCCAGTGATTTGTGGGGCTTCCCTCATAATCAGCACATCACACACATCTTTGTTTAGGTTTTGTATAGCAACTGCATTGTCACTTATATTAGCTGGAAGGGCAGCGCAGTTAACCATAGCGGATTGGTTTTGCTCACCCTGTGCAAAGGCAACATTTTTACCCAACGCAGTAAAATCAGCCAATACCGCAAAAGATAGAGAGAGCATTGCAACGATCAAAAACAATTGGAGTTGTTTTGAAGAGGAAAGTGATAAAGCATGGCACTATTTAAGACATTTGCCATACCTTCCTTTTTTCCCTTATTGCTGTAAACATACATATTATTTCAGTTTGGTCATCATCATTTATTAGGATCTGTCATCATCCCCAAAATGGGAAACAATAATCATCATGTGTACAGTCAAAACGGTAATGAGAAGTAAATACAAATCAAGAGACAATTTCCAATCCAGTTAATTTCTTTACCAAACAGTAGAATTAAATGGCATATTAAACGAAAAATGGATACAGACAAGGTATTGCATAATGATAAACATAAAGGTCATGGCAGGTATAAATACACACATTAGAATTTTATTGCCAATGTTCTTCACGTAGCAACAACAATATTGATCTGTACTCGAGTTTGTTGTGTTTCTGGAATAAAACATATCATCACCTAACTACGACAAGTTTAGATGAAGGCATAAGAGCATATTTGCCCACCATATCCAACTAAATAGCCCATTGTGCAAAATACCTTTTAAAGATAACAGTGTATAAAATATTCTTTGTTTTGTTTTGTTTTTCTTGGTATGGATAGGTTTTGCCTGTCAATATAATACATTCTTCCACTAATAAGCTGAAATTTGGACTATTGGTAAAAGAAGTTAAAGAGGTTGACACACAATCTGATGTTTGCTGTCGCCTTTTTTTACTTTCTGCATTTATGCGTTTTATACAAAAAAAGTTGAGATGTTTCATAAACTAATTACTAATCCAGTTGTGACCTGCAATAAAACAAAAACGATAGGTAACCCGGAAATTTACTTAAAACTAACACAAACAATCCCATCCCGAGGAGACATAAAACCAATGCAATAGTAAAAGAAGACTAATTTTTTTTTGTTTTTGATGACCTTTTGTCTTTGACGAGCCAGTAAGTTACCAATATAATTCCAAAGATAGGAAACCCTGAAATAAACAAATATGGAAATACAGCCAAAAAGGTAGAAGGCTCAAAGATATTCATACATTAATCCACTAACGGCAGCCAAATATTTATTTTTATTATTTATAGTTGAAAAAGATATCAGAAAACATTCAAACTAAGACAGCTCCAAAGCCATCAAGTTAGCATCCTCTCCATCCCTATAGTATGATTTTAATACCGATTTAGTCTGAAAGCCAAGTTTCTCATATAGTGATATTGCGGGCAGATTGCTTGTCCTGACCTCCAAATAAATCTCATCGCCTTTCCGTGAGGCAACTCCATTAATCCCCTCGAGCATCAATGCCTCACCTATCTTCTTTCCCCTATGTTGCTCCAAAAGGGAAATCGAAACAACATGTCCTTTTTTTACAAATCCTAATTTTCTGAAGTTAGAGAATCCAAACTCCAGCTTGCACATAATGTACCCAACTATTTCATTTTCAAATTCAGCCACAATAAAGGATTCAGGTATTTCACGAAGCAAAGATTCAAAAAAGTATTGGGTGTAATGTTCAGGCAATGTTTTTTCGTTGATATCAATGACGGATTTTAAATCATCATAACTGCATCTTCTAATTGAATATCCGTTTACACTTCTTAAGACTATTTGCAAACAATGAGTATAGCCAAGACAAATTATTTAACTTTACCACAAAAATTAAAATAAATGTATTTCCAACCGGGCATTATTTTGCTGCTGAAGATAGTTTAAATTACTTACAGAAGTATTTAAAACAAATCTAATGCATTTATCT
>JBNJLU010000002.1:0-19217 GCA_050591185.1 Candidatus Nitrosocosmicus sp. | reverse complement strand
CTGATGAGCGGTTGTAAGAAGGCCAATCCATCAAGAACGATAAATTGGTTAAATCCCAGCTAAATAGTTTGAGTTAGGCGACAAAGCAGTTCTTTTCTATTAAACCATGATTATTCTTATGGTATATCTTATTATCAAATTAAAGACAACGAGATTATGAGTTAGATAAATTTGAAACTCACCGTTTGTACTGGTTTTAGGCTATTTTACCATATTTGCAAATGAATACACTACTGATGACACAAAAAACGGTTCTCAAATTACTTTGTGTCTAAAAAAGTGTAAAATTAATTGCATTCAGGTATTGTTATAGTCATATCAAATTCAATTGCTTTCTACCCATCAGTTTGTTTGAGTCGGTTGCTGGTTTCCTTGAAACACTCATCGCACAAGGTTTTATTCAACTCAGACACAAAAAGTTTACCACAAGAAGCACATTTGATCTTATGTTCTTCATACATTGCCATGTATTATCACAGTTAAAGTATTTATTTGTATTAATCGTGTAATTCGCATGTTTTATTTGTGAAATCATACTACTTTTCAATAATTACTAAAGACATATGACGAAATTGATAAAAGGTCTAATAGATAAATTGCATTTTGTTTATTATGCTGTTTGCTATGCGAAAACAAAAATTTCTGACACTACCACACTCCTCCAGTACCGCTGCACATAAGGATGAGTTTACTCCTGTCGATTCTGTTGGCAATAACAGCCCTAATGGTGGACTTAATCTGCACCTGTATCATGTAAATCCAATATTATAAATTTATGGGGATTCTTTACAATCAACTAAATAAACACAAGGAAATGTCCTAAGCGGAGTAACAGCAGCAATCAATAAACACCTTCAACTACCTTCCCATTCTTTCTGATTCGATCAAAACATCTTTCATATGCATACGAAACAAATGCGAAAAATGAGGTTGCCTGTTTTCCAAATCCTTTTTGAATTCCAACAGCGGATCAACAAAAGATATAAGTAGATGTTGAGGAAATGACTGCACTGCTGACAAGACCTGGCCTGAACACCAATCAGTCAGAATGCTAAATTCCCTGTCCTTGCTATCCCGGACAAGGTTCTTGCTGAGTGATACATATTCAGTAACCATATGCCGCATAATTGGAATGTGTCTGGTATGTAAAATCTTGTCAACTATTGTTGATAGTTCGATCAGGATTGCGTTATCCAGCAATATTTCTTTAGGCTTTATTATTGCTTTCAAATCAGGCAGCTGTTTTTGTTGTCTGTTCTTGTGGCCGTTATCCCTGTCATGTGCATCCAAACTATTGCCTACGCTACTATGCTGATCCCCTTGCAATGATATTTCACTGACCATCTTTTTACTCTCATCTGTGGTAATGGTAAACGGAACACCAATCTTATTTTTATGTACAAGTGCGTAATGCAGTATCCTAAACAAGCCTGTTATACATGACATGACTACATCCGTATCTCCCAAGCTTGCAGATTTTACTGCAACACTTCTTAGTATCTCTAAACCAAACATGGGATCACGCGATAGATCCCTATCTGAACTTATTTGCAGGTTCTCAAGGAATTTTTGTTTGATCTCTTTAAAATCATCGTCTGCCTTGCCATCCCCATCTCCTACATCACCTGTGGATGTTTCTTGTTTTCCCTCCATACCGGTATTAGACCCAAAAGAATTGCTATATCCGTAAACAGTAGCTACGGTATCCATCTTTTCTACCCAATCCCCGATAGATTTGGAGCAATCCAGCCATACGCTCCTTTGATTTTGGGCCCCATACTCAACCAAGGCCTTGGATATATTGTCCCAGTTTACATGGGATAGTATCCCACTGTGTCCTGAGTTTATTTCAAACATCTTTTCGTCACTATGAGGTCTTACACCATTTGGCTCTAAATCAGGTGTTCTCATCTCATATGGCTTTAGTGCACCAAAGATTTGATCAATAAGCTTTGAGATCAGTATATTTGGCTTTAGGTAAGAGCTAATGTTGTGGAGGTACAGCACAAGCATAAACAGAGCCACTATAGACAGAATTATAGCCACATTTACTCCAACTATGGGGGTAAAAACAGCGAGGTCGAGTGCTTGACTCCCACTTAACGTCAATTCAGACATGTTCTGCATTGTTGCCATGTTTATAGACGATTCCCCAGTCCTTACAGTCTTTAAAACCAAAAGAGAATATGTTACAGTAAAGATGAACCACCCTATCGAGAGCTGGTTGATTCTGTCCCCCTCAAACCTATTCACCAAATGAGATATGTATTTTGAAACAGAAAGTTGCATTGTAATGAGCGTAACTGAAAATGCCACCCCCAGGATTGTTGCCCATCCTCCAGCTATTGCAGATAGAACGCTTCTTGCCGCACCAGGACTGCCAGTAAATATCAACGGATCAATATAAGATATGTTAAGGCTATAACCCGTAGGAAAAGAATCATCAATCACAGATGTTACAACAAATAACCCTAAAGCTATTATTGCAAAAAGAATGGGGTAAAAGAGAATGGATTTGACGAATACGCTCCATTTAGTACGAAAAACAAGAAAAAAATCAGACAAGGAAGCAAATACCATTGATTATCTGTGAAGAATGATGTCATTTATTAATGGTGTTGCATATGACATCTAGTCGTGTTCATGAATAGTCACTTTATCTTGGCCACACTGTACAACCGGCGCTAATCTCAAGTCATTGTGTAGCATGAAATGATCTCTCTTCACACTGTCTGGTAGAAGCCCGCCAAACTAGGATGAACCATCAACAAAAAGTTGCAATCTGGATAAAGCATCAATTCACAGTTCTTTAAATGCTCCACCACTTTTTTCACAAATTTCATGCGTTCTGGTTCATGCTTGATGCCTCCATTTACCAAAAATTAAGTGCTAAGAGGATTAAACACTGGTTCCCCATCTGTAGGCAAAGCCAATGTTGCCACTTGTTTGGGAGTGTATGCGCATCTATGATCATCGGCTCCTGCTACTACTACTACTACTACCGATTGCCTGTCTGACACACATACGCTAAAATATTGTTTTTTTTAAAGGAAACTAGTGCTGGGCTCAGGCGAACTATCCCTTCTAACACAAGAAACTTTTTTCACATTTCTCATGACTTTGACAGTCGCATCTTCTTTTATATTTGGTGCATTGATATCACTTCATGTTAGATATCCAAGTAGACTTAAGGGGGACATTGCCGCATTTTCGGCAGGGATTTTCCTATCTACGGTATCTTCCATTTTGATTGATGAATCAATTGAAGTGGGTTCTTTTGCAACAATGGCAATTGGGTTTGCGCTTGGATTAATCACATATAGTCTTTCCAACAAGTTTTTGAAGAAAGAGATGCCTCTCATACAGGATTCTATAAGAAGCGTAAAAAGTGAAATAGCAGATGAGAAAAAACCCACAGAGTCCAAAAAAGGAAAACAAAAAGAGAAAGAAGGCATTCAAACAAAAAAACTGGGGCGGGGTCATGGAAACTCGGTAATAGTTGGAAAACTGATGGATAGCATCCCAAAGGCATTGTTCATAGGTGTTATAGTCGCATTGGACTTGAGGGGACTTTTAGCAGCTGTTATTTCCCTATTTATAGGAAACATTACTGCTACGATAGAAGGTGCAAGAAGGATGTCTGAGGAAGGAAAGACAAGGAACCAGATACTAAAAAGGTGGACGTATGTTTTCATATCAGTTGCTGTTGCCGGGCCAATTGGTTATTTCTTGGCAAGGCCACTTGATAATGAGTATTTATCCATCATTATAGGATTTGCAGCCGGCGATGTGATAGCGTTTATTGTAGAGGACCTTATTCCTGAAGCACATAAAAAAAATGAATGGCACATTGGTATATCCACGGGACTGGGTTTTCTAGTTGGGATAACAATATTTCATTTTCTATGATGCAAAATATTAAGGCATGTCACTTTGCCAATAAAAATAACTATCAATTCATTACTTAATTGTCAAACTACTGAACCACCCAGTAAAACAAGTAGTTATCTTCAAATCAACACTAGGATAGAACCCAACCAACCTTTTGTCATTTTCTTTAATATCAATTACCAAACCACCAAAGCATTTCTTAGCACCTGTTCACTTGAGCCTTTAATTCTTTAGCATGATAATCTGCAAATAATTCAGCCAACTTGTGACATGCTTTGGTTTGTTTTTCTTCTTTTTGCAAGTAAAGAAATCATCCACGCATTTAGAAATTGTGCTATAACATCAATTGCCTTCTGCAAAATCATATTAATTCATATCGACAATGAATTAGTGAACGATAATAACAATATCAAGGTATGTTAGAACTTTAATAAAACTATAATTTTCTGTTATTACTTTGATCTCGATGGTATGTTTTTTATAGTTTAATGTTATTGTATACTATAGTATGACGATTAATTCAAAATTTGAAAAATCAACAGTATTTTTCACCGTATTCCTAGGCCTGGTTTCTATTCTTGCATCTGCTAATGTATATGCTCAAACACCAGTTAATAGCTCAAACACCTCAACTTCTCAAGGGGCAAATACAATGTCTATGAATGACATGGCTGATACTAGCTCATCATCTAAAATTTCCCATGCAGATAACTTTACAGGATCTATTTCAATATTCCAACCGATAATAAACGAATTCAAATCATCCATCAATACCAGTATAACCGATGCAATTTCAACTGCAGAGCAATCCCTTGGAAATAACGTTACCACCTTAGCAGCATTTATTCATCCAGAAAGGGAGTATATAGTATACAATGTTTTTTCATTAGACGCTAACAACAATCCGCACAAAGCAATAGTAGATCCTGGAAATGGAAATATCCTGGCATCTCAACAAATGTCATTTATGGAAATGATGATGATGTTGCATGGTGATAGTGATAAGGCTGGACCGCACGGCATGGGCATGATGGACTACGATAAGGCTGGACCGCACGGCATGGGCATGATGGACTACGATAAGGCTGGACCGCACGGCATGGGCATGATGGACAAATGATGGCCTTAAGTTGAGCATTTAAATAATCTACAAATAAATTTTTCATTTTAATTATTACTATTTATGAACTTACTCGTTTAGGTTATTATAATATCCGCATCAAAGAGTTACTCCGAGTTACTCAAGGAGTTTTGTAATAGAATGAAAATGTATTCTAACATTAAATAGAACAGAAAACATTCTGAATTGGTTAAAGAACCGAAAAATGTTGTTTTAGTTTCTCCTACTGATTTTCTCTACCTCTAATCCATTAATCATTTGTATTTTTTTCCTTTTGCATATTTTGATAAAGATTAGAAATCATGGACATAAGCAAATCAAGTTCCCCTTTTTCTAATTGCTCAAGATTATCAATCTTTAACTTGATTATTGTTTTTGTTTCATCTTTTAGTGTCATTTTTTCCATATTTTCTATTTTATGATCCCTCAAGGCAATACCAACAGTAGAGATAAACACCCAAAGGATGGCTATTCCAACAATCATCAAGAGAGAGCCAACAATTCTTCCTTCCGCAGTAACAGGATAAACATCACCATAACCTACTGTTGTGACTGTTGCAATAGCCCACCAAAATGCATCACCAATGTTATTTATGTTAGAATCAGGATTAGGGGATTCAAACAAATACCCAAGGACAGCGCCTATGGAAATGGATGAAAAAGAAAAAAGAATTACATATGCAAATTTATTTTTCCCGTGAAGGGCTCTAAGTGACCTAAAGAATAGTTGAATTAGCCTAATTAAACGTATTAGCCTCAAAATTGCAACAATTGAGTTTTCCAACCCCTCTATAATACCAAAAGTAAAAAGAGGAATCATTGCGGGTAACTCATACCAATGCCTTAATACATATTTTAGCCCCTGTTTTGATTTTATTGCCCTATTGGAAAAATCAACAGCTAGTATTATTACAACCAGAAAATCAAATACATATACTATAGTTAAATGTACGTCTGTCAAGGAAAATAAATACTGAACTACAATAAATAGAACGGATACTGCAGTTATAATATTTATAAATATTTCAATCTTGTAATGCACAAACAATGCATATGATTACCATACAAAAATTCTTTTGGGCAGCATCGATTATCCGAGTTTCTTATAGGGGTCCAAATTTTATGCGGAATCCACACTTTCTTTCTACTGTGGTAGTACATGAAATCAGCAATTCCTTGGATTTCTAAAAGTAAATCAACACCACCTCTTTTTATAGGAGATTTATTGAATGGTGTGTTATGGGTATTATAGCTAGTGGATACGAATTAGTGATTCTTTGATTTAAACAAACAAGAAAAACAATGAAGTCATATTGTCAGAGTGGTCTGTCATTTCACTACCCATTATAGAAATATGATGTTCCCAAAGTCATCCATATGGATCACTATACCCTATGCAAATAAAACAAAAGGTTATTTCTTGAAAAATATCCGTGTAATTTTGCTTTCCCTTTTTGTCTTTTCTCTGGATAATTCGCCCTCCAAGTCTTCAGAAGAGAGGTTGTACTCTTTACTAAAAATCCACTGCTTTTTCCAAAATACAAGTAGGGTCAATCCGGCAATTATTGACATTATCAACAACAATAAACCAAAATGTTTTGGTACTATGGTTATGTCGTTCAAATCAAATCCTTGTAGTTCAAATACGCTCAATAATAGTGTAAGTGGCAATATGATTGTAGAAAATATTGTAAGAACCCTCATTGTATCATTTAACTGCAATGACACACTATTAGAGAATATATCTCTGGCAGAGTTTATTGTCTCTTGATAGGACTGAGCCATTTCAATCAATTGGTTAATGTCATCATATACCATTCTAAGAAATTTTATGTCTCCTTTATCCTCCTCCATGTTTGTATGGTAATTGATAATATCTCGTGCATGCCAAAAATGCCTTCTTAACATAATCGCCTGTTTTGATAACAAATCTAAATATTGTAAAAGTACTTTTGATGGTTTATACTGTGCTTTTCTCTGTACATCAAATACTTTGAGTTCCACTGCGGTTAAAATTTGTTCATAAGTTTCAACTATGCTAGAAAGGAAGCTATAGTATAGAGCATCAATAGAAGATTCCAGAATCTTTCTGTTTCTTTCAGCAAATATTAAACGACCCTTTGTTAAAAGGTCTACTTCATTTGAATGAATCGTTATCAGCCACCCTTCCCCATTGAAAAAATATATTGGCCTTGTTTCGAGATTGCTAATGTGTTGAAATTGTAAATCAATAAAGATCGTTAGTTGATGTTTATCCATGGTTCTTACCTGTGGCTTTTTTGACTTGTTTTTTATTTTATTGACTGCTTGCTCATCCAAATTAAATTCTTTTTGGATATTTTCCAAGTCAATTAATTCAGGGTCAATGATATCAATCCAAAGGTTGTATCCATTTTTAATATCGTTTTTTGAGCCTGTCCCCTCTTTTATTTCCCGCTCATTGTAGGAAATAACTGTCTTTTGCATTGATACTAATAGATTTTAGCAGTAAAGATTAAAAGAGTTTATGTCAAATAAAGGATTCTCAATCCCTGTTAATTTCAATAGGTTGTGAAAGTGGCATAACATAGAATATACAACAAAATTATACGAATTTTATTTTGTGGAAAAAAAATGCTTTGTCGCCTAATTCAATTTTCCTTTCAGTCGTTGACTTTTTTAGTTAAAGGTGAGCGTTGGTGGTTAACGAATTCCGAATTATAATGTTAAGAAGGAATCATCAAAAAACGATTTTCATAATTAGGCAACAAAGCAGAAAAAAAATACTGAATCACAGAATCATAAAAACAGTGGAAATTGTAAATCTGAAAATAAACCATTGTCATGGAGCTGTGGTACCATAAAGGTATTTCTTATCAATATCTGCTTTATAAGAGATTAATGAGAAGATCTTTAGGCCGTAAGATTGCTCTGATTTCGGTTTTTTATAGTTATAGATTAACTATTAGGACATACAGTAAATACATAAAAACAATCAAACTCAAAATAACAATTGCTGCTGATGTAGTATAGATAATCCCATGGTTTGGTGAATATAATTGAGTCTTTATCGATTTATGTGTGCCAAGATAGTTTTTCAATGCAAACAATATCAGCACAATAGCCAAAATCACTATTCCTGTTCCAATCAGGTAAGAAACCTGATCGATCTGAGATTGTGCATGGTTTAAAGGTAGCCTACTTGGTACACCAGAATATCCTTGTTGAATCAATAGTCTGAACTCCACCATAAAGAAACTAAACTTTGCGACAATAAACCCAAGCCCAATTAATGCAATACATGTCCTTACCCATGCTAAGAATGTCCTTTCATTTGCAAGATGTTGCTGGGAATGATCAATTCCCGATTTTTCATCATCAACCATATTATAACATTGATCAAAAAGCATTATAAAATACAAAAAAAAACTCAACCATACATATCAATCTGGAACTGAACAATAGGGCATATCACAATATAATTCGATGGAGGATGAGTACCAATAAATTGATTATAGGCTTTAAGCCACATTCAATTTTTTTTTACTGATGGAATTAAAACCAAATGAAACATTTGAATTTATTTATAAACGTTAAAGATCAATTCTGCTTTGCAGATGATTTTAAAATGGACCAGTATCATGATAATTTTATTAGGGTTAAGCGCTATTGCATTTTCCATTCACTTTGTTCGATATTATGATTCGGTTACTGATAATATTATACAAATTGAAGCAGAAGACATTAGCTCAAATACCGAAATCGAAGCTAACATGATTTCAAAGATACTGGCAAAAAGCGTTGAATCTGTTGCAGATAATCTTAGACAAATCGCAAACGCACCATCAGTTCGAAATGGAGACATCAGCGGTATTGATTTACTCGCCCTAGCTGAGAATAACACAAATGATTTAGCTGACTTTTATATTTGGCTTGACAGTAAAGGTCGTATAATTGGCTCAAGTAGTGGTATTGACGGAACAAACAAACATTTAGCTGATGATCTTTCAAACGCTTCGTTCTTTTCGGCTCCTAAAAAAACATTTGACCGGTATGTTAGCAATATCTCATTCTTTGAGAATATTCCGCGGATGTTTATCTCTTTTCCCATTATGGGAAAAAATCCAGGCGGCGAAATCAATGCCAGTTCAACAACCTCCAACAATTACGACAGAGCACCCAATATTGCCACCCCGGACGCGGGCACATTTGAGGGCATTATTGCTGCAGCAATAAGGGTGGACAAGTTAGGAGAATATCTGCAAAATCAAATTCCTCCAGAATACAAAGGCTTTGTGGGTGTAGTCAATAGCAGGGGACTCGTATTGTCATCTGCAAACCTCAGTCATATCGGAAAAAGCATATTCGATACAGATCTAAATCCAATCGTACCTTCACAAGCAAGAAATCCCTTTAACCTTTACTTAAATCAATCCCTGTTTGAAAAAAAACAAAGTGTTCAGAACATAGCTTTTGACAATAAGCATATGTCAATAGGTTATCAACCCATGATTTTTAATCAACCGATTGGAGACCAATTTGCTACACTGTTTGTCATTTCTTCTCATCAGGCAACTGATGAAATAGGTTCTTTAATGCAGCAGCAAAAATCTTTTAGCATTTCGGTGTATTGGATTATAATATTCTTGGCAGCGGGGTTGGCATGCATCATCTTGCTTTGGAACAAAAGGTTAAAAGATATGGTGGACAAAAAGACAAGAGAACTTCAAAAAGCAAATCAAAATTTGCAGTTGGCAAATGAACAGCTTAAGGTTCACGATAAGATGCAGAAGGACTTTATCAATATTGCAGCACATGAACTACGAACACCTATTCAGGCCATTATGGGTAATGCAGAGCTGGCTACATCTGATCCAACATATAACGAGTTTGACGGTAAGAATGGACAATTCATTAATGCAATAAGCAGAAACGTATTAAGGCTCAACAGGTTAACCGAGTATATTCTGGACGTAGCAAAGATTGACAGTAACCAACTAAAGATAAAGAAAGAGACTTTCAACATAAACGACAGGGTAAAACATGTTGTAGAATACTATAGAAACAAACAAGAAACACATTCTAATGGCTGTTATACACATAAAAAGAGAAAAAGTATCGAGTTTGTATTCAATAGACCCAATGTTAATCCAATATTAGTTGAGGCAGACATGGTAAGAATTGAGCAGATAATCTCCAATCTAATAGACAATGCGATGAAATTTATCGATAAAGAGGAAGGAAAAATAACGGTTAGTGTTGATATTGGTGTTGAGTATAATGCAAATCAGCAACATAGCAACCTCGAGGGTAAAAAGAAAATTATAATAAGTGTAAAAGATAACGGACGAGGAATTCATCCAGAAATATTTTATAATTTGTTTCACAAATTCACTTCAAAAGCAGAGTCTGGAACCGGGTTGGGACTATTCATTTCCAAAAGCATAATAGAGTCACATGGTGGAAAGATATGGGCCAACAACAACAAGGATGGGAACGGCGCGACATTCTCATTTAGTTTACCATTAAAAGACTAAACCACCCTTTAGTAAAACACTGAATGCTAAAGTGTCCAAAAGTAGTTTGGTTTAATTGCAAAGAAATAGTTGCATCATCATTATCAGTTTTTGTAACCAAATCTTAAAACCATTCATCCATAATCGAGGACCTTGGTATAAGATTATCAAGAGTTCTGATTGTTTATCTCAAATGATCATATTCTCAATCTCTGGTCATAACATGTGGTTTGTAAAATTTAACCTTGGAATTACAAATACATTACTTCACAATCAAAGCAACTATCAACCATACCTAAAAACATTTTTTTTTATATCAAATATTTGCGATTTTATTTATTAGCCTTTTCCATGGCTGTTCAATCTGGGATTCCAATGTCCTCATTTGAATTCCTACTAACGGTTCAGCAATAATTACATGTTTCATTGCCTACTCCAAAAGGTACAAATATTTGTCTATATAGAGAACACAATGACAAATCACTTTTTGAAATTGTTAATAAAAATCAAGAAAGGCAATTAAAACAGATGTTTACAAGTATATAGATATAAGAATATTGCTTTGTCGCCTAATTCAATTTTCCTTTCAGCCGTTGACTTTTTTAGTTAAAGGTGAGCGTTGGTGGTTAACGAATTCCGAATTATAATGTTAAGAAGGAATCATCAAAAAACGATTTTCATAATTAGGCAACAAAGCACTCTCATCATACATTTGTGTAGCTTTGATTGATAGCAGTATTTTCTATTAGTAAAATGTTGCAATACTATCGGCCTTTGGAATTATTGCCTCTTTCGGCGAAACCAAACACCTAATGAACCCTAGCCATAGTGAGCACCAATGCCTGAGAGCCTTTGGCCCAATACTACAACTGTCACAGAATGGAACAATTGGAAATAGCAAATATCTACTAAAAATATTAATTTTTTTAAATATAAATTTAATTTATCGAACATGGACTTTTGTATAACATAGGTTTAGTCCAGCAAAAATATATCGTTTATTTATATCAGTTATTGTATATGAATATAGGGAAGTATTTACATGCTTGCCAATCTTTGCCTTAAAAATAAACCGAGATCAGTAGACCTTGGGATACCATATGTTAAATAATTTCCCTTAAGTACACCTACGTCTGATTCCTATATAAATATAGACGTTTGTTTCAACGTGAAATCCAACGCGATGGAATATAAATCCAATGATATAGTTATTGCACATATTACCTAGATATTATTTTGTCAGATAAAGGCAGCTGTGTAAAAAAAAATGGAGGGGATGGTGGCATAGAATGAAGGCCGATGAATTTACAAAATTGAAAACCATCATACAGCACCGTAAAACTGAACATTCTAAAACCACAAGGTAAATGAGTTCATTTAAAGATCAGATTAAAATCAAATGTCCATATCATTCTTATTTATTTTTCAACACGTCTAGTTTGTTGGTTTATAGTATTAGAAAATGGTCTTTCATTTACAAGAGAATGGCGGATACAAACAAAACTACTGATGTCCATTTCTTAGCCCATCAGCATCGGTGTAACCATTTGGAAATGGTATTAGATATCATTTTTATGGCCATATCGAAAATGCTGACATCTAATATGGTATTTCAGTACAATCTTGAATGCCACTGTATCGCAATTTGGCAATTTTATTGACAACATACTTTGATGTAGATCATCCAAAAGTAGAACTGAATGAAGCTAATATTCACTTTCAATAGATAGAATAATCTTAAAAAAATATTACAAGATGTTAGAAATGTATTTATACTGTAATGGCTATTACATAAAATAGGGATAATTACAAATGAGCATTCGAGATATAGACAATTATGATTGGTTTAAGAGATTTTTTGGTGGCAGCACTAATAATATGAGAAGAGGTTTTTTTGATCGGGACATATTTAAAGAATTTGAGGATATGCAGCAAGATATGGAAAGGATGTTTAACCAATTTAGCGATATCCAATCGAACGCACCAAAAGAGCTGGTAAGGGAATACCAAACACCCGATGGTGGAAAGGTAAGCGAAGTGGGACCAATAGTATATGGTTACTCGATGACTATTGGGCCTGACGGCAAACCAAAGGTAAGGGAGTTTGGAAATGTAAAGTCACTTGCTGGAAGGGGAACCGGAAAAACAAACACTGATGGGAGCAGAACAAATACCCAAATAACTGCCGAAAGAGAACCATTAGTGGATGTTAACTCAACTGATACAGATGTCAAAGTAATACTGGAAATGCCAGGCATAAGAAAAGAGGACATAAAGATAAACGCTTATGACGGTGAGGTAAAGGTCATAGCAAATGATCCTCAAAGAAGATACCATAAAACAATAGAATTGCCACAGGATGCAGACATTGAAACTGCCAAATCCAAATACCATAACGGAATCTTGGAAGTAACATTTAACAAAAAGAAAAGTACAAAGCCAAAAGGAAAAGAGATCAAAATAGATTAGGCCAAAACACCTTTTTTTATAACAAAAATAGCATAAGTAGAGAGAAGTTAGCGGTATATCTTTATAATGGTAAGGAGAACTAAACACACTTTACCGTAAACACAACAATAAGTTATTTTATTTGGTTAAATGAACTTACACAATGATTTATAGTTAAAATTATTGATGTACGTAAACCAATCACTATTGTAAGTATTACCCTCTAAAAGCATTTTTTTCTCCATCAAATGATAATTAGCATCAACATCTTTGGCATCTTTTTGCCATTCCACCATAACCATTTAAAATGGTTGACGTTACAATTGAAAATAAACTCTTGTTTATCCTGGCCTGAATCAACTTTCCAATTCACATAGTACGACTAATTCAGAATTTTGATGGACAGTGTCAAGCAAATTCGATTGATACTTACACATATTTAACATGGATTGGTTGAGGTGGTTGATTTTAGTTTAAAATGTATAAGGTAGATATATGATATTTTCTAATGGATTACAGCAAAAAGTCATGCATTATGAACATTTCGTAACTCAATATCAAAAACAACTATAAATTAATTATGGATATATGATAAAATAATTACAAAGACTTTACATTTATGATGTTCCTTTTGTCTTGTATTATTTTATGGATTCTATAGTTGCCACCACATTCTGTGCCACTGTTTGCCAATTTGGAATGGGCAAGCTTATTTTTTTGTTATCCTTGGCTTTTTTTGTCTTATTATACGAGTCCAAAGTGTCAATGCATTCCTTTGCAAACAAATCACTCTTTCCATACTCTATCAGTTTTATCTTTAGGCTGTCATTTTTTTTGTATAACTCCTCAAAAACGGGAAGATTCCATGCCACTACAGGCATACTAGCATACAGTGCCTCAGCCACAGCGATACCAAATCCTTCCATTGATGATGGGAAAATAAAGACTTTAGCCCTTGTATAAAGATTGATTTTTTCTTCTTCAGGTACAAAACCTCTGTGATCTATCCCCATTCTGCGAAGCTTTTCCCCCTTTTCTGGAGATATGGATCCAATCATTACTAAATTGGAGTTTGGTTTTAGTATTCTTATGTTTTTCCAGATTTCTTCCAATCCATAAAATTTTTCGATACGCCCAATGCATAGAAAATCAATATCTTTCTTATCGTTATTGCCTTCTTTATTACCGTTTATTCTAAATAACAAATTATTGTCTATTCCGGTTCCTACGATAGCAATTCTATCTCTAATGCTTTTTGTCAATATTTCAGTTTTTATATTTGCTTTTTCCTGGATTTTGTTTATTTTGTCTACGCCTATGCCATAGATTGTATTGAGTTCGTGCTTTGACGCATGGCTTACTGTCAAGATTGTATCAGAATCCTTAAGCATTTTTGTGGTTAGTTTTAGAATCATGAGGTTATACAAGGATTGAAAAAGGTTTTTAGAGATAAGAATACGTGGTTCGTGATGGTGAAACACAACTAATATCTTGGTTTTTGGTTTGAATACTCTAAGGAGCATCCAAAGAACAATATTGGATTCACCCCAAGAATCCAATATTGCGACATCTGGTTGTCTAACAAGGGCTTTTACAGCATTGTACAAATCATTTATGATTTTTCGGGGCAATAAAGTGGATGAGTAGTTTTTTTCGGTTTTTAAGACCAAGTAGGAGCCACTTTTTTCGATACAGTCTGCAACCTTTTTCATCCATAGATAACCCCCAGTATAATTAATCAGATTAGACGGATAACCAAAGAACAATAACTTGAACTGTTTTGTCTCTTTATTCATCATCCTTATGATTGTATAGCGCATTAATGATATTAAAAGAAATAGTGATTGTTGTTATTGTAAATTCTAAATATATAATCTTATATTAAAATTATAACAGATCATATATAATTATATGATTTTTTGAAACATTGCTGTAAAGTGATGACGGGCATTTTTGTATTCTTGTCCAGGACTGATCTTTATCACGAATTTATGATGGAAAGTTTGAAATAGTAATTTATCGTTTACTTGCTGGCATCAATGAATTACAGTATAATCCGTTTGATATTGAGATACAAATAACAATAATAACAATAGTTTAAGATCGGTTTAAAACAAAGCCTGTTTTCTAAAATGAATTGATGCTCAAAAGCTAAGATAAAGCCATCCGAATATCTTTTTTCATGCTTAATAAAAGACAAATAACATAAAGAACAGTCAAATACCCAATAATTAATGCAAAGTTCATTAAAAATAATTATTGTTTACATCTTGAAGCGCACTAGATATTGCGCATAAAAATATTTTGGTTTGATAACGACAGCAGATAATAAGGTATTTCTGCCAAAAATAAAAGTGATTTTGGAATTCAGTTATTGATTTTAGGTAAAATGTTCATTGCAATGCTTTCCAAATACAATTGTATGTGTGGCTCTATTGTCCAGATCTTTTCGTTTTCGAAAAGATGTCCATATCTTTGAGAGCTCCCTATCAGCTCCCTCTTGTTTAGTTTATCCAGATAACTGGATTTAACATTCAATTGTGTGAATCCGTTTTTCTTTGCCAAGGCATCCAATGTACTATGTAGCCCAGAGCCATGTTGTGCCGCTTCTTTTATTCTGTATGCAATTTCTTTTGGTATTCCTATTTTTTCTGCTAGTTTACGATGCACACGCTTGCCCAAATTATCATACTTGTTGCCGTTATTGCGAATATTGAGACGTGGGTCTATTCTCAATACGGTGTCTATCAAATCGGTATCTAAAAAGGGTTCACGCAGTTCTATGCTTTCAGACATTGTGATTTTATCCTCTCTTTCCAAAGTTTCTTTATAGAGTAACTTGATGTCCTGGATCATGTATTCCATGATTTTGTCATACCCGTATTTCTGAACAATCTTAGAGTACCAAGAGTACCCACCGAACAGTTCGTCAGCCCCTTGGCCAGTGAGCATTACCCGTATGCCTTGTTCATGTGCCAATTTTACGGCACCGTAAATGGGTATGGCAACCTCTACCTGTCCCATGTTGTCGTCTTCAATCACATTGATTATTTGTGGAATAATGTTTTCGACATCAGTTTCAGTCCACTCCTTTACTTCCAATTTTAGACATAGTTTTTCTGCTATTTCTATTGAATTGACGATATCGTTTGAATCTTTAATTCCAGAAGTGTAGCAAATAACTTCCGGAACCATTTGTTTAGCCAAATACGCTACGACAACGCTATCGATTCCACCAGAAAAGATAATTCCAATTCTGTTAAAGCCACTAACTCGTTTTTTTACGGATTCAAACAATGCCTTGCTATATGCATTGACTGCGGTGTCAAGGTCTTTATACAGAATTGGGTATTCCTTACGAATTGATTTTTTTGTATTCACTGTAATGGGGAATAGGTTCGTTTCAAATTTTGTAAACTCTTCCTTATGCGAAATAACCAAAGCATATCCGGGTAAAAGTCTTTTGATCTGATTGAACATATCCACTTTCCATAGGGCTTTTTTCTCTGAAGCAAATGCAATCAAATCCTTGTTTTCGCCATAGTAGATTTGTCTTACCCCTATACCGTCACGCACCAAGATGATATTACCTGTGGATTGTTCTTTTATTGCGATGATGTATATTCCGTCCAGTTGTGAAACTGTTCCTTTTATAGCTTCAATTAGATCGCCATTTGCTTTTTGGTATTGATCCTCAAGAAGATGCACAATAACCTCACTGTCGGTCTCAGTACTGAATTTGTGATGTGATGAAAGATTTTTTCTAAGCTCTTTGTAATTGTATATTTCACCATTATGCTCAAGTATGAATTTCTTGTCGCAACTCATAAACGGTTGTGGACCACAGGGACCACCTACTATTGCTAACCTTGTATGCCCCAATACGTCATGTCCGTGTATCTGCGAGAACAACAATTTATCAAAGGTATCCGAGTAGACTATTTGGTTCTCTGTGGCAAAACCCATTCCATCCGGACCTCGGTTTTGCATACAGTATAACATTTTTCCAATTAAAGGAGTAACATTCCCCTCTTTTTTGCTTAAAATTCCTACAATACTACACATTTTATAATTTCCTAAACAACTGTTATTGGTGAACAAGATATAAAAAGTACTACCTTATTTTAGGTTGAAATTTTTCCCGTCTATTTTATAAAATTGAATATATCTGATAGATTGGGTCGATTTAGTATATATTTGCATTTGTTGATGTAGTCATCCTTAGGCATAAATGCAATTCCTATGCCTGCGTGAGTAACCATGCATAAATCACCTCTGGTGTCGCCAATAGCTACTGTATCTTTAGAATTTACATCGTATTTATTTGCATAAGTCTCCAAATGGTATCTTTTGCATACAGAGTTCTTGCAAAAACAGTTTATTTTGTCCCAGCCTAATGGCATGCAAACTTCTCCTGTTACTAATCCATTGTTTACCATCAAATCGTTGGCAGTATAAAAATCCAAATCATAGTTATTTGCCAATGTTTTAGCTGCAACGCTATAACTATCAGTTATTATGCCTATTTTATATCCGCCTTCCTTCAAAACAGATACAGCATTCTGGAAATTATTCATAATTGGTATAGACTCTAACGCAAATATTATCTCCTTTTCATCGATTCCCTTAAGAAGAGAGGCTATTTTTTGAGTTTTGATAAAACCAAAAATGGATGGATCGGCTTGAATTTGCTTTATGTTGTCATATAAACCCAATTTGGTTGACAGCGCATCAATAAGTCTACCATCAATGATTGTCCCATCCATGTCAAAAACAGCCAATTTATATTTAGATATCATTTTGATATGTTATAGGAAGAGAATCACTTCATATTATTCTATATCGGCACTACTATAATGCGTATAGACTAATCAAATCGTTGGTTTCTAATCATTGTATTATGAAAAAAATATAAACAGACAGTTTAATCAAACTTCAGGCATTTCAGTTGAATATGCACATAAAAAATTAAATTAAATTTTTGACATATTTATTACATATCTCAACAGAAACTACGGCAATAATGTATCTAGGGTGTAAAAGATGTGATAAAATCAAGGAGGGAATTTAGAAGGTAATGTCAATATTATCAAATTTATTGCATTACGAAAAATATTTTCCGTTCTTGAAATCAAATTGAGAAATACAACCTCGAAAATAATATCTAAAGAGAGATAATGAAATTTTGGAAAAGCGGAATTCAGTATAGTAACTAGGAATTTGATTAATCTAATAATAGGTGATGGACAATATTAAAATTATTTACGGTAAAAGATATGTTTTACATTTAAACTTTATACTACATTTAAAGAAAACATCACTGACGCTTACCTTAATCAGGTCTTCTAATATTCAAACTAAATGATAAAATATGTGTCTATTTGAACTCTAATGATATTACTTATTAATACATTTCCTTGCATAAACAGATCAAAGTTTGGAAGCATTTTTTTGCAAATGATTCACCTAGTGGTATTTTGTTCAAAATCAACATAAAATGGATTTAGTTTTATTACAAACCATCAATATCTACTTTTACTTCAATCTTGTGGAAGAAAGGATCTTTCCTATTTTTAATGAAGTGCATCTGACATTAGCTATTATCCTTCTTGTAATCAAACTATAATCAAAATTTCATTGCAAAAACTTAAAATTGTGTTAATTATTATGTATGACCTATATATATGAATATATATATAGATAGTTGAATACATGAGATTAGATTTCCCACCGAAACACACTGAGAAGATAGGATCAGTTAGTATCCATGAACTTCAAAAGATTTATGAAATAGATTCAGGAAAATCACCCGCCCTAAACGGCAATCAATCTATCAAAGCATTTGGCTATGACGAATTATCATCAATATTACGCGAATTAGCCATAGTCATACCTGTAAAAAACGAGAAACTAGGTCTTCTTGAGGGAGTTTTAAGTGGTATCCCAAATGAATGTCTTGTTATCGTAGTATCAAACAGTAAAAGAGCGCCTGATGACAGATTTTCAATGGAGTTAGAAATGGTAAAGCAATATTCTCGATTCGCAGATAAAAAAATAATGGTCATTAACCAAAAAGATAAAGAACTGGGTAAAATATTCAAGAAGGTAAACTATACGTCAATCTTAGATTCCAAAAGTCAAGTGCGAAATGGAAAAGCCGAAGGAATGATTATTGGCATTTTATTAGCAAAAATGCAATTGAAGAAATATGTTGGTTTTATTGATAGCGATAACTATTTTCCCGGAGCTGTAAATGAATATGT
>JBNJLU010000001.1:0-23677 GCA_050591185.1 Candidatus Nitrosocosmicus sp. | reverse complement strand
GGCAGGGTCGCACTAATTGGTCCAGTTACAAATTTGGTGATGGGTTTTTCATTTTTATTGCTGTCATTATTTTATAGTTCGCATAGCCCTTATTTTGCAACAGGCGCATCGTTTAACGGATGGATTGCAATGTTTAACCTGATACCATTGGGAGTTCTAGATGGACAAAAGATATTTGATTGGAATAAGATGGTATGGGCAGTTACAATAGCTGCTGCAATGGGTCTCTTCATAATCGGTTATCTGTGAAACAACGGATCCGACAAGTCCTGATGCAAGCACCACATTGAAATTGAGAAAATAACTCAACCAGCATCGCATCGCTTGTAAGTGTAATCGGCAGAAAAGCGCCTCTTGGATGCGTAAAACTGACCCGTAACATTTCTTATCATGTGCTCAAGCAATCTCGACCATCAAATGACCCATATAGCACCTGTTTTTGTGGAACTAAGAACCGCTTGACTTAAAAGAGACTTTAAATTCTCCGCATATCGCAATGGCTATAAAAAAGACAGAGAAGGACTATAACAGGTTTTGTCGTTTGTGAATCCATGACCATAGAAATAGACCAGCACTATAGAAATATCAAATGCAAATACTGCTCTAAAATAATAGACAAAAAGCCCAGATATTATTACGATGTACCTAATACAGTCCTAGCGTCACTGGACATTTGCAAGGACTGCAGTTTCAGGCATCGTTTGGCATGACAACCTGATGTCACACTGAGCAAGATGAAAATGGCATGTTATTAGTATTAGACACAGATAAGAGAGGACAATTGGTTTTATAAAACAAAATGTTGCATTTGGTTTGTCTGGTGGCGGTTGGTTGTATTTTTTTAGGTGCGTTTGAGTATATAAATTATAATGTACAGTAACTTTAGATAGGTATGATGGCCATCTCAAGCACAACATCACTTCAATCAAGCATAGATTGATTTTGGTGATCACATGTTAACCTAAAGGAAATACAAGACTTGCTCAAACCTTAGCATATTTCATGGTTGGCATATACGCAATTGTAGATGTTTAATTACCACATGACCTTAATAGAAAAGTATGTCAAACCAAAATCAACAGGATGTTCAATGTGAGCATATTAGTGATGTGGATTTAGACAAAAAAAGAAATACAAAAGGCTGTGAAGAGTGTGAAAAAACAGGTTCCAGATGGGTTCATTTACGGTTGTGTTTAACATGTGGGCACGTTGGGTGTTGTGACTCTTCTAGAAACAAGCATGGATCAAAACATTTCAAAAGCACCAAACACCCTTTAATAAAATCATATGAACCGGGCGAATCTTGGAAATGGTGCTTTTTAGATGAGACTTTTATAAAGTAAATGACAAATTCAAAGGCAACAAGGAACACAAACATAGATAGAAAAACAGATAAGATAAAACAAAAACAATAGATTTCGGCACTTCCTAACAACACATCGCCCCTTCCGATTACTCCAAACAAAACCAAAGTAGTTCCATAAATTTCAAAAGATGAACAGACACCACATCAGGGAATTGAGCAAACATCCAGAGCTTAAATTCAAGCGATCTAATTTGGTTACCCTTTACCAGAGCTGCCACAAAAGAAAGCACAGCAAAAACATGTTGTAGTCGCCATTAAAAGCCATGGTACTGCATTAGAATGCACAAGTTACAGTAACAGCAATTTCTTTAAATGGATGTGGTGATCCTGTGGTAGCACCACTAGAACAGACAATCATATTTGCCTTAAGATGAGAGTTACTAATTGATCTATCAAAACAACCTATTGTTTTCCATAAAGCATTTATAATTATATACACACATGCATCACATGTAATGTCCATTATGCAACCTGCTTGAAGATATTAACCTGGTTATTGTTGTTTCATTGTATTCATCATAGCTCCGGTAACCACACCTTAATCAAATAATCTACACCTCCTTTTGAATTCACATCGAATTTACGATTTAGGATATTTGAACTTGCATTCTCACTGGAAAATTATGAGTTCAACCAAGTTATCCAATTGGATGATGTACCAAAATATGTTGTACCGGGTGTTTTTTTAAGAGCATATGACCTAATTTGATTGAAAAGAAATGATGCAATACCAGTCCGTCTCCAGGTATATCTGATTGTTATGCTAGGATGAATTTTTTTATTGCATAAATTACTATATAGGAGGATCTAATTTGCATAATTTTGGGTTTATAGCGATTAGCATATTAACATATGATCCTTTATCCATAACTTCAAATATTCAAACAGCTTTGTATAGAGAAACATCATAAATGCAAAGATATTACAGATGGGTAAATACAAGATTAAGAAATCAACACAACAATACTACTGCTGCCTGCAATGAAACGACAATGAAGAAAACATAAATACAAAAAACATGTTCATAATTAACTATATGGATTTAGTTTATCAAATTTCATCCCTTTTTGTCGTTATATTAATATTTATTATCTCAATATTTACTTTTATGGTAACACTTCGCTTTTTCACAAAAAGGTAATGTTTTCACATGCCATCCATTTATTAGGACGACGAAGCCAAAAACAAATTTCACCTTTTGTTTTGTAACAGGATCTTTTAGCGATCCCATTGTATACCCAAAATTAAAACCGGCGGATTTGCACGGGGGAATAATATACAACTGTTCAGAAACCTAGTATTATTTATGCTCCCTTTTTTATATAATGAGTCGGTCACATCTAAAATATCATAACACATCAATTTGTATAAAAGACATGTATTAATATTTTTTTGTGTAACATCAGAAGCAAAATATGCCTTTCCCAACATATAGAAAGATTCACCTTGTATACTATAGCATAAAAATTATTATACTAGATGTAGTTTTTACTGACTTAAATGAATAACCGTATAGCAAGCCCTTTTGTAATCATAATTGCATCAATATCTATCAGCATTTCTTTGTTATTTGGACACCTGACAATTTCTTCCCATATTGAGGCATTTGGCCAATCCCCATCAAAAGTTCATATAACTAAAGAGTTGACTAATTCCTACACAATATCATCAGGCTCATCAGAAATAAGAACATTTGATGCTAATTATACAATATCGGAAGATATGGATACGATTAAAAAAGAACAAAAGTTAATAGTATCAACAATTACAGATGATTTTAACAATTCTCCTGTTATAGGCTATGTTAAAATGCCTGCAGCACCTTCCCAACAGCAACAGCAGCAGACAACATTGCCAAATCCTTTTGCGGATAATGCAACCATAAATCATAAAATCGAAACAGAAATTAATAGTGCTCTATCCCCTGCTGGAGACTCCACTACAGCTAAAACATCAATTCAATGCAATTTTGGAATGAACATACCCGAATGGAACTGTAAAAGCACGAATTAGCAGGTAACACACACCACACATACCACCGATTCTATTAACTTTAGGTTGCATGTGTAAATTTTATGTTTTATGCTTCATGTGGGCACTTCAATTAAGGAATACTTTTACGAGTAACAGATCAAGGCACTCAAAAAGATCCAAAACCACAAGGCCACTATCCATTTATTTTACTAATGATTGGAAATTGTCAAATGATTAAAAATGCAAAAAGAGTTTAAATTAAATGGAGACGACAGTAGTTCTCATTTGCAGTTTATGCGAACCTTTAATGTATTTGTATTTCCAGTTGAAAGTTCTTTGTATGCCACATTTTTCACAGTACCGCAGATGAAGGTGCCAATATCAAATGTTACCCCACCCATTTGTAATCCAGGAAAATGACAAAGAGTATTTTTGGAGTTTAAATTACCATTGAATGCATATGAAGATCCCTTTAAAGTTCCAGTTTTTATAAGACCACTCTTTTCTCCAGTGGCACCAACTATTGAAATAGATCCCGTCCATTTACCGCTTTTTTTATCTGCGGTAATTTTAAAATAACCTGGTGGTATTATTACGCCTTTGTCCCCAGTAGCACAACTGTATATGACTTCCTGGGTGTTTTTTGCGTCAAGATGTGTAATGGAATGAGACGTTACAGGACTTGGTGACGATGCTAAATCAGTATTTTTATTACCTATTATAGGATTATTACTACCATCTATAACAGTGCCCTGCACTTCAAAATTAGAGAACAATGTTGTTTGAATAACGAATAGTGCCGCAAAAGACAATCCCACTATTGCAAATTTTGAATATAATCTCATAAGTCACATTAATTGTGGCTATTATATAAGCAATTGACAATCTAAACAGTATCTTATTCCTGATAAGACTTATTCAACAACATTGTTTTGTGGTAAAAGGCAATTACCTTTTTTGCAATGATTTCAGGAGATATTTTTAGTAACATTAAGGGCTCCAAATCTTTAACTAAACAAATGCAATCAAAAATATTAACAAAATTATTAAATTAATATGCATTAGCATAATCAAGAGATATTTTTTTTACTAATCCGGCCATGTTTTGAAAAGTCAACTCGTAAATTTATAAAATGAATATTGCAATTTTTATCTAAAAATACATATAGTGTAACATCAGATAATAAAGTAATTAACCCTAAACTACATATGAATGAAAGTTCTATTGGTTTAGTATGGATGGCTATCACCATCCTTTTTTATAATACTGACGTTTCCTAATTCAAAGACAGTAGTTAAAAAGTATTGACCTTCATTTGTATTTCTAAGGCGAAATATCCTATAAGGCAGCAATATCATAAAGATGCAATAGTGTTGCCAATAGGTTTTTGTGATGGTCGGATTATTATTGCCGCAGCCCCCCCCACCTCTTGGCATGAATTTTTACCCTATGGTCTTATGTCAAATACGCGGGTAAAGAATTATAGCAATTAGATGATTCTCAAATGTTTGCAACATTACCATTGACAACGGATTTTGTATGACATATGGAAAAGACTATATCGGCATTTATAGCCGATTGAATCTTAATATTATGCTGATATAACCATGTCGATATCAATTGCTGACGAGCTAAGACTTATCGCAAAGGGTGAAATTCTTTCCGACAACTGGAGCAGAGAGATTTACTCGGTTGATGCGAGCCATTATTCCATAAAACCTTCAGTTGTGGTTTGTCCCCTAGATAAGCATGATGTGGAGAAAATATGTAAATACTCCTTTTCCATGAATGTGCCCATAACGGCAAGGGGAGCAGGAACAGGTCTTCTCGGGCAGTCCCTCTCCAATAGCATCGTTATGGACTTTACTAAATACATGGACAAGATTATGGAAATTGGAGATGATTATGTTGAAGTCCAGCCAGGCGTGGTTAAAGGCATTTTAGACAGGGAACTGAAAAAGAGGGGAAAGTTCCTTCCTCCAGATCCGGCTAGTAGTAACTATTGCACAATTGGGGGGATGATTGCAAATAATTCAAGTGGCGCTCACTGTCTGGGTTACGGCAGTACAATAGACTTTCTTCAGGAAGTAGGTGTTATTTATTCTGATGGCAACACCGGCCTGGTCAATGGTAATGACAAATCCCAGGATTTAAGGATGAGAAATTTGTTAGGGTTGCTATCGCCTTACTAGGGCGCTATTCAAAGTCGATATCCAAAAATGACCAAAAAACTCATGCGGTTATAGACTTGATGCGGTAATGAGCGACCAAGGATTTTCACCCCACAAAATATTTGCTGCTTCTGAAGGAACGTTAGGGATACTGACCTCCGCAAGGCTAAAAATATTAGATATCCCGCTATACCGTCATTTACTTGTGCTAGGTTTTGGGGATTTATTAGCTGCGGTGTCCGAAGTCCCGCGTATTTTACGATTTTCACCTGTTGCCCTTGAAATGCTTGATCACACAGTTGTTTCTCATGGCGAGAAGAATATGCATCGGCAATTTAGTACTGATGCAGGTTGTATATTATTTGTAGAATTTGCAGGGGACAGGATAAGAGACACAGAGGGAAAACTAAAGGCATGTAAAGAAAAACTATCTGGCAAGTGTACCATCATAGAAAGTGTTAGTGACGAGCAGAGCATGACCCGAATATGGGAGGCGCGCAAGGGTGCATTGAATCGCGTTATGAGACTGGCGTATGGTTCAAGAAAACCGATTGGCTTAATAGAAGATACAGTGGTTAAACCGTCCTTATTGCATGCTTACACTCAATATCTCCTGCAAGCCTAATCAGATAGCAAACTAGACTATGTTGTTTATGGTCATGCGGGGGACGGAAATTTGCACACAAGGCCGTTAATCGATATCAGTTACAAATCTGAGGTCGAATTAATAGAACGCCTGGCTCAACAAGTTTTTGACAAAGTAATTGGGTTTGGTGGTACGATAACAGGAGAGCATGGAGACGGACTGGCCAGAGTAAAGCACATTCCATCTGTGTATGGTAACGAAATGTTTTCGATTTTTCTACAGGTAAAAAAAGTTATTCGATCCCAAATTTCTCCTAAACCCTGGCAAGAAGATTTTGCCCACTGTTATGCCGTGACTCGGATTAAAAAAATAAAAAAACATGTTAGCTATTTTTCAATAGAGTTTATTATAGTGCATGTGCCTTATACCCAATCCTGCTGCGACATATATATACATCCAGTAGAATACAATACCGTAGTTATCAGAGCCATACTGCAGAGATAGTGTATCCACCCTCGTTTGTTATGTCCCCAGGCCATTGTTTGGATTAAAAAACAAGTCCTCTATGCAGTCACATAGACATATTCGCAATAATAACTATCCAAAATATCCATTGTAGGAACAATGTCATTACATGTATTTGCTATGCCCCTATGCCCTTGTCTGGACTAAAATTAATAAGTGAGATAGTGTAGGAGCCATTCCAACAGATATAACGGGGCATATATAACAGATTAATAAGGCACGTATTTTTTCTTTGTTACTAAGTATGGGACAATAAGCGTGGAATTATGGAATTATTTATTGCTAAAGGTGTTTCACCCTCTTTGAGCCGTTGAAGCGATATGACGGTCCATCATTTGAGGAGCTGCAATAACAAGTTTATCTACCGTCATGACAGTCAACAAAAGTAAGTAAAGATACAAATCAGTTTTTATTTAAAGATAAGTTAATGAATTACTGTTGTTATGTTGGTCTGTTGTTATTGCCCGTTTTTAATGTAGCCGATTGTTGAAAGTTATTACCCCCGGTGCCTAAAATACCCATCACATTATCATCTTCTTGCTGCTCTCCACCTATAGCATAACGCGTAATGGATACTACAATCAGATTTACAAAATAGGTTTTCGTGGCTAAAAATCCAGTTTCAGTTTCTATTGCATAATGCCTAAGACATTATCCTAAACTAGATGCCGCGGTATTCGCAACTACGATAGGTATGTGTATTTCTCTTATTCGTCTTTCTTAACCCACTTGTCACCGTCTTTTGTGTATTCTTTTTTTACAGCAGCCCATGCCACCTTATGAGCAACTTCTTCAGCACTCTCCTTTTTACCGCCTCGCCTTTTGCCGGGGTCTTGGTAATCTTTGACAGCACTAGAGTGAGCCTTTTTAAATATATGTTGGGCATGATCTGGAAGTTGATCTATTCTTTTTTCGGTGGCTTCAGAGAGATCATCTTCATTCTCATCGCGTTTTATTTTGGTATTTTTGGGCACATTCCAAGTTATGCAATAAAATATTTAAAAACATATAGTGGTAAAAGGCAAAATAGCAATTTTACTGTTTTACCAATGGTATACCACTTTAGCGACAGTTTTTTTTATAGCACGGGTAAGCCAACCAATCATTTTTGAGGCCACATATCGTCGTTGCCACCAATGTTTTCGCTTTCTTCTGGATTAGCGCTATTGTGGGAATTGAATGAATATGTTCATTCCAAAGCTTTGGTGCGCAAGAACACAACTACAAGCACATTGTTTTTAATGTATCCACATAAAAAAATAATTGCGAAAAATGAAAAACGCTTTGACTTTGACTTTGGCCTAAAGGGCCCCAAAGTATTACAGAAAGTGATACTAATCTTCTACTTCATATTTGCTTTTTGCTTCATCTTTGGTCACACTAAACCATAATTTGTGACCATCATATCTTTCAACAAGACTTTTAGGGATGTTATATACTTTTTTATCAATTACTCCAGCCTTGGTAACAACAACATTTCCACGCAGTTCCTGGACTTCTCCAAGATCATCATCGTCTATCCCGCGGGCCTCTTTCCCTTTTATTTCCTCCCAGTCTAAATTATCTATTGAGTCCGGATCGTTCCAGACTTCTTCATGGGAGGATGTTCGTTCATGAGAAGGACCTATAGACGCTGAACCCCTTGTGATATGAGTTCCCTTTATCTCCTCAACATCTTCATGTGGACAAATTTCCTCAAGCATCTCTAACGTTATTCTGTGTGCAGCAACCATATGAGTTCCCTTATCATAAAACGTAGTTACCTGTCCTGTTGTTTGGCCACTCTCTCACGTATTTCTTGAATATTCGCATTTCTCTTTAAGAAAATCTCTAGTGTATACATTGGTGTCTCATCTTTTTTCATAAGGAGCAGCAATTCAGTGATCAGTTTTTTATCTACCTGTGGTAAGCAGGTTCTCATTGCGTTTTCATACTCTCGGAACTTTTGTTTAAGATCTCCGATACAACTCATTAATCTGATGATTTAGCCTTTTATATAATAATATATCGTAAATTTTCACCTACAATTGCTTTATAATGATAAAAGAAAGCATTTTTTTATATTTTGTTTATTCATGCTGTAAATTAACAGTAAAAAGCCCAGCCATTTTATTTGAACCAACCTCTTAGATTAGATATAAAGTTTTATTTTTTATTATAGATAATAACGATATTTCAATTTAAATTAAGTAAGGCATTGGGAAAAATGCAATCATTAGTTGCTTTTAAAGACATTCTCAAAACAATACAAAAGAAAGGAAACAAATCCCTTTTAGAAAAAGTACAATCCTTTTGAATTAGCCTAAACTGCGTTTCACAACATAAAATCAATTTTTTCAATGGACATATTATCGCGGCTTCTGCCACTTCCTGATGCATGGATTGTGACAGCAACAATATCGTTTAAGACGATGTAACTTCATAGTCCCAATACAAATCAAGGATTAATGGCCATACAACAATAACAATTTAGAAACACCGCGGATAATAGAAGATTATCGAGGAGCCCAAGATAACAATCATTCCACCAATAATTTCATACCTGTCCGGCCTTTTTTTATCAATTAACAACCCCCAAATGATTGCCATTGCCACAAATATCCCGCCATATGCTGCATATACCCTGCCAAAATTAGATGGCTGAAACGTCGGGATTACGCCATATAGAAAAAGAACAAGGCCGCCAATCAATCCAAAAACTGGTTTTCTCTTTTCCCTCAACCAACGCCAAATCAAATATCCACCACCTATCTCTGCAATTGCCGCAACTGAAAATAGTGCAAACGTAAACGCAAACAGAACAAAACTATTGCAATCATCTGGATGAGCTAATTCCAATTTTATCACCTTCTGTTTTTCTTGGATAATAGAATATTATAATGATCCCAATACTAGCAATTATTGTTCCCAAAATATCAAAAGCATCTGGAATGACCCCTTCAAAAAAGAAACCCCAAGACAAAGCCATGACAATGAAAATTCCGCCATATGCTGCATAAATTCTATGGAAATACGATTTTTGAAAGGTAGGCACAACACCATATAGAAAAAGCACTAGGCCGCCAAATGCCCCAAAAATCCAACCGTAATCTTCCCTAAGCCATATCCAAATCAAGTAACCACCACCTATCTCACACAATCCAGCAAGAAAAAACAAAAACAGCGAATGTAGAATCTCCTTATAGCGTATTGCCAAATATCAAATGTTATTAAAACTGGAATAAATCTTTTGTTTCGATGACCATTTTATCAGCCATTGCAACAAATCAATTATGGGTTCTTTTGGTTCAGGTCCATTGGTTGTCAGTTGGCATCCCACTCGGTTGAATTTCGTTTAGGCCCACCTATGTAGAATTCCTTTTTCCGTCCTCTTAGCCTATGGCAAAGGGTTTTGCTGCCAAAGCCTTTCGTTGTTTTCTTTTAATATTTTGAAATTTTTGATTTAATGTCCACGTCCACTGCTTCAAAATTTCAGCAAAATGGCACCAGGATTTAGAATATCCCTCTTTTTATCATCAGTTTTCTCATTCGAGATGTCCCATCCCTCATTAAGGCATCAGCATCATATACCCTTAAAGGTTGCAAGGATCATCATCATCCTCTGTAATTACTGGTGACTTTTGGGATATACAAAACAAAAACATCCAAATAGTTACAATAACTCTTTTTTTTGTGCAAAATCCATTCAGAACCTATGACACTCGGGGTAAACAATTTCCCGAATTCACCTTTGACGCATAAAGTAATCTGATTTAACCGATACTGTTATGATAACAAAGCATAATTATCATATTTAGTAAAAAAACACATAGACGCTAGAGCGGTAAAACAAAATACTATGGCTTTGCTTTTTTAGTATTGTTGTAATTTTCCTAATCTAATTGAGACAGATAGAAATTTTCATCCAGAGACCATAAAAATAATAATTCTGGCGCCACACCCAATTACCCAATTTGTTGTCATATATTGGCATATGCCTCTGATATCGTGGGTTTTATGTTATCCATTTCTTGCATATCTTTAACTATATGCTCCACAGGCTGTTCCTTTCTGCTTCTTCTTGTAGAAACCATCAAACTATCTTTTCTTGTCTGTATATCCAAAAAATACCTAAAAGTTAACGATTTTGCATACACGACTCTATGAGGACGGACTTCTTCAACCACATTTTCACCCATTGATTTTACAAAATTTCGTAAATGCAACAATAAGGTCTTTGTTTGGTCCTCTAAACCATCCAGGTGGCTTTCAAATGGAATGGAGGATTTGTCTGAATAAAGTCCGAATTTATCCATGTATTGGGTTATTGTAGGCACAGGCCTTATACGTTTGTATTAATGTAACAGATTTTAACTATCCAGAAAATTTCCCAATAATCTCGTTAAATGGTACTATATTATAGTAGCCTATAGATTGATGATCAAGCACATTAAAAACAAATGCATAAATCAGGTCTGACATGGGACCCCCAAAGAACTACTGTTACCATAACTATCTTTTAGTCAACTCGGTAACCCAGGTTTAATGTTGCATTTAATAATAAAAACCACTGCGGCATCACAACAGCATCTTTGATTTACACAAAACGCATTTTATGTATCAATAACTCCAATCTCCGGTTATTCCATTCCACCATGACCGATAGGGTTTGGCATCCTTGTTGATTTCCTCCCTTATTCTTATTTCTATAGAATAAAACATGTTTTCCATGGCATCGTAGCCTCCATCTGCCTGCAACTCGTTGCCAATTTCCTGTATACGCTGTTTCTTTATATTAAAATCGGAGGCATTGGGGTTTTGTATGCAATAGGTAAACAAGTCATAAAGATCCTCTTCTAAATAGGCATCCAATTGATAATGTTCTGCAATTTACCCGTATTTTATTATTAGCATAATTCTATCCATTTAACATCAATCATATTAGCCGATAGTTTGCTTTAACATGTTTTTGCCCAATATTATTTTTTATGCATATGTTGTGAAATCATTAATTTTTGCTTGTTTTCCATTTTCACCAATCAGTCATTTCCCTACATTTGCGAGAGTGTGACAATAATCAAACACGATTGAAAAGTTCTTAAAGTCCCTAGCAAGACAAAACATCAAAGATAACTATACAACTCATTGTAAATTGATATTTTTTATAGAAACTCTAACAGTATGGCATCATTTAGCATATCGTTAAATCATGGGGACATTGTATGTTTTATTTGGCCTTTTTCATCAATATGCAAAAAGAATACTCCAATTTTAAATGTTAAAAGTTTCGCGAATATCAAATAGATGCAGGTTTAAATTCAACTTTCCAAAACATAACACAACAAAAAAATAAAGTTGCCGAAATAAAAAATAAAAATTTATTGGCCTGGTATTAGATTTCCTAACATATCACCAATGCCGCCACCGGAAGTATTATTCCCGCTGGTTGCATTAGATGCGTTTTGTCCGGCTTGTTGTGCTGTACTGTTCATAGATTGTCCGGCTTGGCCTGCTCCACTGCTCATGTTTTGTCCGGCTTCGCTTGCTGTACTGTTCATAGATTGTCCGGCTTGGCCTGCTCCACTGCTCATGTTTTGTCCGGCTTCGCTTGCTGTTTGTCCGGCTTGTTCTGAAGTGTTATTTGCCGATTGTCCTGCTCCACCTAGAACGTCTGAAAGTTGATCCATGATATTTTGTGCATTTACATTTGGAACGAATGGTATTAAAAATACCGCGAGTAGTAAAACTGTAATGTATTTCATCACTTTCTTAGTATATATTATCATTTAAATTTCTTACGGTATAAACTACTATTACTACAATTAATGAAAGCGAACAAAAGTCATTCCATTGCAATCTTATTGCTTTAACTTTAGGTGTATTTTCTTACTGTGCTGTTTGTTCTTATACAGGCATCCCAACTTGGTCATTGCATATGAAAACAAACCGCAGCGTATTTTTGGCAATCTATGCTAATGCGGACATGGGATCATAAATCAGTAGCATCCTCGTCCAACTCCCGCAGTACATCTTGACCATAACGGCAATCACAAAATCATCATCCATTGCCAATATTGTTGTTTAATGTTTTGGTTTCTTACAGTTTCTATTTTAATCCATTATAACCAATGAATATTCCAAAACTTTCTTTAATGTTTAGCAACACATTTGAACAGTCAAAAAATATGTTTAAACCAAGATGCCTTTACAATAACCACAATATTAAAAGATTCAGTAAAACAACAATATAAAATAAGGAAAAGGCGCTCCAAAGGTATGTCAATTATGATGACATGGCGCACATTGAATTACATCATATTGAATCAGATTGAATTAAAAAAGTGCCAACAGATTTACTTTGGGCGAAAAAGCTTTACAGTCTTTATGCTCAAGTTTATTGATACCAAAAATATTGCCCATGCCACAAGTGAACCAATCATCGATGCTTGGTATGGTTCAACTAAACGCAGCTGAAGTAATTCATAATGAATGGATATCTTTGCAAATGAGAATATCACCTCTGAAATGGAAAACGCAGTGATTAATTTCTTGATATCAGTTCTTATCTTCCCATGATCTTTCTTTCCTGTAGAAGGATCAACATATCTTTTTTTATTATCTATGTAAAATAACAATGCGAAAAGCGGAATATAAATCCCGTATTCTATTGACAGTGTAACCAGCGAATTAGCAAGATTGTTGGCATCGTATTGTGTGTAAAGCTGAGTGAATAACGCGCCCCCAAAGAAGGCAAATATTCCTGAAATAATAATATTCTTATTGAAGAGAATATAGTTTCTGTACTTTTTGTAAAACCTTTCTATATCCATTTTAATGCGGCCAATATAACATATCCACGGTGCAATGTTAAATATCTAATTAAAATGTAAAAGATATTCTTTGATCCAATGTTTTGTTTTTTCAATGAAGCGATATTTTATGGATCAAACTGGAAAAATGGAAAATGATTAAACTGTGGATGTAATTGGGCATAAAAAGAATAAAACGCATATTTTCCAAAATTCAAACTGACAGGATTATACAATTTTGGTTATCTATGCCGGAGTTCTCGTGCCAAAGTCAGTTTCAAAATCAGGATTCCTATATAGTAGGGGACATTAAAAAAGGCAGATAATGCAGCTGTCTGCATATTAAAGAACTGTTGGGCAAATACCACTACCAGCATATTATTTACCCAGGTCATTGCAATGAATACTGAAACCCTGTCCTGTTTGTCAAGACCCATTAATCGCGCAAAAGCATACCCCACAAAACCATATACACAAAACAATAAAAATGCAATTAAAACATTATCCAATACAAAGGTAATGTCAAAAAAGAAATAATGAGAATATTCTGCAAATACCCCGAAATTCATCAAAAATATGAAAACAATGGAAAAAACCAAGGACTTTTTGTCCAGCATTTGTGTTGTTGCATACGCATACTTTTTCATAATATGACTTGCGGCTAAAGGAACAAGTAACGCTCCTGATAATAGAAGCACCATATCAAGTATAGGAATTGAAAATTGGCTTTTAAACAACAGGTATACCAAAGCAGGCAAGATAAACGGTACAGCAATTGATGTGGTTATTATCAGCCCTATTATAATAGGCAACTTACTGCCCACAAAATTTGCAACAAATGGTGACCCAAGACCAGTAGAAACACCCGACAACAGGAATATAGCCAATAAGGTATCCGTAGAAGGTTTTGGATACCCCATATAATTTATGATAAAATACAACCCTAAAGGAATAATAACTAGCTTTACTATTGTCAGTATCAGCAGGTTCTTTGGACTGGTGAACACAGGCACTAGGTCAGTAACATCCAATCGAATTAAATTAAAAAACAACAATAACCCAAGCCATATCAGTAAATAGGGTTCAAATACAATTCCAACGGAAGGAAACATTATGCCCCCTACCATTGAAATCAAAATTACAATGGAAAGGAGATAAAATGTGTTATTGTTGGAATTTTCATTCACCATTATGTATATCAGAATTTAAGGATAATCAAACAATATATTGTTTATTGGCGTCTCATCGGCGTTTTTTTGAGACAAAGATACTCTAAAAACATACCAATAAATTTAACACAATATACTTACTTCTATAGTAACACATTCGATTTACTTGATTGGCATAACAGAATACGCATGTGGGTATTTATAATTGTAGTTTTAGGCTCTTTTTACCATAATTCAATAACCTCATTAAAATGGATTTCTAAAAACTCATAGATGGTCTTTTTTTATAGTTGCATCCGCATCTATTTGAGACATCGCATGTACACTGGAATGCCGTGCATGGGCCTTTTTGTACCAGTATTTTCTAGGAGCAAAAACAAATCTTCTGATTGTTTTTCCGAGGCAATAATGGGATCATGTTGCAAAATAAAACAATTATTTTATTTCCAATCAAGTCATGCAAAGAACTAGAATGATGGCCTTTGCATGTCAGCAAAAGAAAGACCCAATAGATAATGGAAACTACAGTGAGCCCAGTCCCGATTTGGAAGTGCAGTTGAAATATGTTTCATTATTCTTTTAGCCATTGATGGCCACTCTCCATACAATAACCAACTATAGATCAAAAAATGGCCAGTTGAATATTAAAAATACTTTCCGATTGTGCCCTTATGAAACACATTAAAGATATTGCAATTTCAGCAAAAACAAATCAGTATGACATCAATTTCACGATATTTGCCCTGACTATGACTCATTGTCCATTCTAATAATCTTGCAATTCTTACAGTAATATTCGCCCTTATTAATCACCTCTAACTTTCCGTGACAATTGTAGCAATCAAGGCGCTGTCTTTCGACTAATTTTCTTTTTACCATGTTGATTGCAAACGGAATGATAAAGGTAGTCAAGAGATAGGCCAGTAATCGCATTAGTAATCCATTGCCAAAACCACCATGATTTCCAGGTTTTCTCATATCCATTACTGCATGTTTAGTGAATATATATTATACCAGGAATAAATGGCATCTTCAAAACCTACTTAAGGAGGAAAAAAGATGATGATGATGATGATAAGAGTACCTATTTACTAATTTTAGATAGGAGTTTTACCCACTAAAGCAATTATTACGACAGACAACTAAATCAAACATTATTCACGATAAATGCCTCAGCCACTTTGTTATTTAGTGGTCACAGAATTTCCAAATCTTTACATGTTTCTAAATCAAAGACTATAAGTCAAAATGACAATAACAATAATGATACAGATATCCAGCATTATGTGCATTTTACATATGGTGATGGCATATGCCCTAGTTTTTTCCCCTAAATTAGGTTTAAAATGAAGTATTTTACTATATTCCACCTCTAGGTTAGATCCACAAAAACATTTGCAGGAATACCATTTGATCGCAAGCCAATCCTAATTTTCCCATGATTATACTCGATGTCTCCAATACTGTCTTTTAGCCCTCTTGATGCAAAATGTAAACGGTTACTTTTTAGGTTTATTTTATACGTCCCATCATTTACATTATGCATCCCAGATACAAACTGGATGTCCCCTTCATTCACTAATTCGTATAACTCCCTGCAAACAGGTTTTATGATTTCCCACGTTTCTTTTTCTGTTAGATCTCTGTTCAATACTATAGGCATTGTTTTTCTTGTTTTTATTGTTAAGCATATTATCATGTACTGATTGGGATTAAAGGCAACATCGACTTTGTTTCTCTGTATACGCTTTATACATTCTATTCAATAGTGCCCCTAAATCGTTAAATTAAATGACAAATCAATGTTCGTTCCTTTGGTTTCCATCACCATAAAAACAAAACCATCAAATGAATGATTTAGATAGGTTCTTTTTTAAAAGAAATAACCTTGTTTACAGTTTATTGAAACTTGTTCGCTGTTATCTGTTATCTGTTAACTTTTATCGACGGCTTTATTAAGATGTCATGTTTTTTTAGATGTGTTCTTTTTCCTGTGAATGGCATATTTTTTTATAAGATACATTTCGTCCTTAAACCCAGTGTAGTTCCAATAGTATTTGTTAACAACAGTCGATACAACAAACCAAGCAATACTGTTAACCACTATAGAAAATAAGAACCCATAGTAATATGTAATAATTATGCCAGTTATTGTCCCTCCTATGAGATAGGGCAATTGGCGCTTTAAGGTTGATTTTAGTATGGCCTCCAAGATAATACCATTTACACATAACCAACATAGTTTATAGGCATGTTAAAAATTGCAGTTTTTTTGCAAAACACAAATCTGCAGATAGAATATTCCAAATAAGCACAAATGCTCGGTAAGAATCGAAAACAACAAACAAAACTCGCTTGAACTGAATATGCGTCTAATGCCTGAAACCACCAAAACAAGTTGTTTAATTCCCATTACAACTAATTATTAGGTTATAGAATATTGAGTTTCATCCAAACCAATACCCCTGCATTATTCAAAGCAAATAACACCACTCCAGTCAGCATGTTGTGGTTTATTTTAATCACGTAAACATAATACAGGTGTTACACACACGCTCCAAATCCCAAGAAAATTCAATCAATCCAAATGGAAATCAACAACAACAACAACAGCCGTATTTATATAATCAAAAATCAAGTAAATTGTATGGGAAGAAAAGGAAAGGAGATAGTAAAAGCAAATCTTCAAGAGGTAATTTCAGATTTACAAAAAACATATGCAGATGAGTGGCTTGCGCATTACCAGTACTGGCTGACTGCTCAGTGGATTAGAGGAATGGATGCAGATACAGTTAAACAAATTCTTATAAAACAATCAGCTGATGAGCTACTCCATGCAGAAAGACTTGCGGACAGAATAATCCAGTTAGGCGGAACTCCAGTAATGCAGTTTGATCAACTGATTCAGAATTCAGCATGCGGCTATAAAGCACCACCTTCTGATCCATCCAATATAAAGCAAGTAATACAAGATGTGTTAAATGCAGAGGCATGTGCCATCGGAGCGTACAGCAAGTTGAGTGAAAAATACAGAATGACAGATGTTGTAACCCATGAGATATTTGAGGAGTTATTAGAGGATGAAGTCTCTGACGAGGAGCAATGGGAAAAACTAGGATCAAATTTGTAATCAATTTTATATTTTTTTCTGTATGTTCCAAATTAATTCATGGTAGTTTAAATTATCTTTAAAAAGGCCATAATTAATAAAAATGGATTTTACTTTATAACGGTTATTACAGAACAGGCATATACCTTAATTTCAATGAATCAATAATTATTTGCGTTAAACTAAATTTATTTTCTGGTTATATATTGGATATTTCATTACCAATCACTCTTATTTACATATTTGTGCAAACAATGTTTATCTAATCACAATCACATAAACTCCAAAAGAATTAGGCATAATTTTTGTTATCCAGATAACGAGATAGAGGAAAAAGGGATAAAAGTGGATGCCAAAAAAACTGGTCTATCACCGCCAACAATTTGGGGTTTTTCCGGTATCGTCCTTATACAGTCATCAATCTATGATTGAACGGTATTGATCGGGGGAAAAATCTATTATTGAGTGCAACTCCAAAATGTAAATTAAACCGCAAGTTTAACTATTGGAATTATAAATAATATGGTTAGAAAACCCCCTATCAACCATGCAGTAGGATAGCCAAAATATAAAACAATTATGGAGAAAACAAATGGCACCCAAAACGCCCCAAACAAAGACAGCCCATTAACAAAACTTACAGCAAGAGTTTCATAATGACGTTGGTCCAGTTTTATTATTGCTATTTCCCTTGCTTTTGTGTATGGGACAACAAAACCCCCTGAAATAAAAATCCCTATCATTATGATTGAAAGAACTATGACATAGATATTTTCCAAAGAAAATAAAGCGATATTAACTGAAACAACAACACCACATGCAATTAGCAATATTAATCCAAGATTGCGGTTAGGCCTTTTTGTTGTTTTATCGTAAATCCGACCAAATATGGGGGCAAACACAACGTTAAACACCATTGCAAGACCAGCAACCATACCAGCAAAGTACGGGCTTACATGCAAATCATTTTTTAAATAGAGAACAACAAATGTAGAGACCAGGTTCCAGCCTATTTGTATTCCAAGTAATGACAGGCCTACAATGATCATTTGTTTGTTGATTAAGACCAGTCTTAAATCAGAGAGTTTTATTTTAAAATCCGATTGTTGTGTCCTATGTTCTTTATCTTTTGTCCTTAATTTAAAATCATTATGCAAAGGGTGTTGTATGTGCCCATCATCCTTATCCCCATCATGTTGTTGCTGCTGTTGTTGTCTTTTTTGCTTCAATCCATAAATTAAAAATAATCCAGTCATAATTCCCAATATACCGCTAACTATCAAACTTGCTCTCCAACCAACATTTTGCGCAATTACTATCCAACCAAACAGTCCAATTATTCCCCCTAATGAGTGAGCAGAGTTTAGTATACCAACCCCAAGCCCATCTGAACCTTTTCCTAAATAAGCAGAAATCAAGATTACACTTGGTCCAAAGAAAAAGGCCATTCCAACCCCCACAAGGAACCTCAGAATTGCTATTTGGAATAACTCTGTTGCAAGACCAGAGAGAAGAGATGATATGGATAACATCATTATTCCAAATGCTGCAATTTTCTTTGGGTCATATTTTGCAGCAAGTATTCCAGCCGGAACCTGAAAAATACCTATGCCCAAAAGAAAACTGGCTGTAACTAATCCTAGCATAGAGACATCTTGCCTAAAATCAATTAAAATCAGATAAAATATGGAAGAGATATTAAACCAATTTATTGCATAAAGCACTCTTGCAAATATCAAAGATAGAACAGGAGCAGAAAGGGATTTGGTAAGAAATGACACGTTAGGAAATAAAAGTAATTTAAATGCATTATTATTGTTATGTTCCAGTTCATATCGGAAATTGTTTTAAATACTCAAGGCGAGATTAGATCTTGCCCTTCACTATCTCAGCATAGGGTTTTAGTATTACAATTATAGCGCAATCTTACATAAGTATAGCAATAAGGAAAACACAACATAAGACAGGCCATTTGGTTCACGATTCATTTTAGGTTTCAACTTTTAGTTTTCCCGTATGAGATATAGATCTCCAGATTACAAAGATATAATAACCAAAAAGTTCATTATTAAACAAGATATTTACCAAAATGGCCACTTCAAAAGAACAATTATTGTTGAATCTATGCCATGAGCAATAACACAGTAGAAAACATCAATGCAAAAGTAAATGGAGTATCAAAAACAGCTTTTCCTAAAACACCACAAACACTTATTCCAGCAATATCACTTTTACAATTCCCATTCACTCTGAAGGAAGATCAAATTGCCGCAGTTGATGCATGGATTGACAACAATTTTAGAGGAACTGTTTTATACAGCACTGGAACAGGCAAGACCGAAATAGCGTTTGAATGCGCTAAACGTTTTTTAGGCTATAACAAATCATCAGTTTCTTCATATTATAATAGTAATAGGGGCGAAACAAAAAGCATTGCATCAATGCTAAACAAGTTAACCCCTGTAGACAGTTCCACCCAATCAAAGGAAACAGAGGAGGTCAAGTCTGCGAAGAATGATAATCATCATCCAAATAATGTCCACTATTCTTTCTTTAACATTTTATTTCTTGTTCCCCGGATTTCATTGATTGACCAAACCATCAACAGGCTACTCTCATATGGTATTCAGAAAGAGAAAGTTGGCGCATATTTTGGCGAACGAAAAGAGACAAGGGAGATAATGATAAGTACATATCAGAGCGTAATAAGGAATCTTAATTTAATCAGACGTTCAAATATGGTAATATTTGACGAGGTGCATTTAGTTAGAGATACAGCAAAATCATTTAGCAAAATTTTTGATACGGTAGTTGAAGATCCTAAAAAAGCCATATTAGGGCTCACTGCCACCCTAAATGAATATGACTTTAAAAACAGCACTATTTTAGCAGTGTTACCGCCTGTAAAAAGATATTCCATAAGAGAGGCAGTCAGCGATAGAAGGCTTGCAAAACCAGTAGTCATTCCCATTAAAGTAAACCTTACCGAAAAGGAATCAAAAGAGTATGATGTATTCACCTCCAAAATAAAGAACATCTCAAATAGATTCAAAAGGTATGATGTCAACTCAATGACAGAGTTATTAAAAAAGGGAGGATTTGCAAGCGGAATGGCAAAGGCATGGTTTTCTAATGTGAGAAAGAGAAAACTGTTGCTAAGCTATGCAGAAAATAAGCTATCCGCAGCGGCAGACATAGTATCAAAAAAATTTCCTGACGAAAAAATCATGGTTTTTAGCGAAACAATAGAATCCATTGAAAGATTAAGAGACATTTTGAAACCTCAAAAGATAAATGCAAAGATTATTGACGCCAAGGTAAAATCTCTAGAAAGACAAAAGATACTCAATAAATGGGGTAGCGACTTTAACGTACTTTTGTCATTGCACACCCTAGAAATAGGATATAACGTTCCGCAGGTAAGAATAGAGATAATTATGGCAACCACCTCAAATATCAATCAAATAATTCAAAGAATAGGCAGAGTATTAAGAAAGCATGATGGTAAAGATGTTGCACTAATTTATGTGATTTATGTTTCAGATACTAAGGATGATAATGTTATTGAAGTGGTAAAAAAGGCAATAGAAAGCGACCCAGATATTGAAAATCGTGCAGTTAAAGGAAAAGAACAGTTAAGAAAAGTGGCAGGCCAATATAAATCAAAAATTCCAAAAGGTAAACCAGGTTCATCAAAGGTAAAAAAAGACCTTACTGAAAATGAAGGCTTTGAGAAAAGGGTTGAAAAAGCATATAGCATAGTGGAATCCAAGATTTTAGAACCCAATATGCTGGAACAGATAGAAGAAAGAGCAAACGAAGCTCAAAATGACAACATCCAAAAGACAAAGACAAAGACAAAGACAAAGACTTTCATAATCAGAAGTAGGAGGGACAAAGATAAACTCTACAAAGTCGATATAGAAAATAAAACATGCACGTGCGCAGATTTTATATTCAGACACGTAAAATGTAAGCACATTATCGCAACAGAATTTATATCGCCATAGGGTAAACACCATAAAAATACACCATTTTCATATAAAATCCCTTATCAGTAATAATAGATTGCCTTCCCTTAAATCAGGTTAACAGAGAGAAAACCCTCACTCATAATTAAATAAAAACCGGCTACGGCATCAAGATAAAAGTAAAAATAGAGAGGCACCACTCATAGACACCAGTCATAGAAACGGCACCTATGTTATATGCTAGTAAGATAAACCGGATTATTGAATCGAATAAAGAAAACACTGGGTAATGCTCTTTATACTAATAACTCAATGCATAATCACACCTTCAATTTCCAGGTATCATAATATGCCCAACATCCTTATGATTATTCAATTACAATAACATAATCTGATTATTGCTACCGCAAACCAATGCGTTAAATTGAGCCAAGAACACCCTTTTAGAACAGAAGATAGATTAACAGAGGTAAAAAAATCCGCTGCCACTATAGAAATAGGACCATACAGAAGTTGTAGAGGCTATTATTGCCAATATTGCTGCCTATCTCAATCCGCGCTTTGATTCTTCTTCATTAGTAGCATCTTTTTGTTTTGCATACTCCTTCTGATGAGATCTTGGAGTTGGGGTAACTTTAGAGTCGAATTTGTTGTCTCCAGACAGGTCCGTTAGAGTGTTTTTGCTGTAACCAGAGTATGACTCTGCAATTACGCCTTCATTACGGGATTTCAACTCCTCTACTACATAGTCCCTGATATCAACAGAACGAACGGCATTGTTTTTTGTCTTTTCTTCCAATTTTTTATGTATTGATTTAGCAATATCTTTTGCCATCACAAATGGAGTTCCAGAACGACTGACACCTCTGGCAAGTTTATCTTCATCAAAGGCCTCACTACGACCATTTCGTTTTTCAACGCTAAACTTTACTTGTTCCTGATTATCATCATTCAACTAAATTCAATTATAGTGCATTATTCTAATATATTATTTTAATTGCCTTTGACAAGTCCATTTCGCCAATCAATCGTATTAATGGATCATGGCTTTTACGATGACAGTAGTTATAAATTGAAGCCGAAGTATAATATTTCTTTTTATATAATTCTAGTATGCATTATTCAAAATGTTTATAATCTTTAATGTCCATTTACTTTGAAATGACCGATGTTGACGACTCTGTAAAGAAAATGAAAAACACCGAACAGGACTTTAAAGCAAAGGCAGAAACTGCAGAAGATCATGCAGAAGGAAAACCAAGTTCAGAAACACTAAACAAGGCAAAAACAAAGATAAAAGACGCTCTGACATAATCTTATTGAAACATTACTTTAATTTTTTTTAGTTATTGAGCAAAATTTAATAGTTATGATAAGGTTTATGATCCATAACCTGGATAAAAGACATTAAATAATGACAAAATACATCTATTATATATAAAATAATGCTACAGTAACATATACAATGAAAAATAATTTTATTTTGGCTATTGTTACTGTATCAGTATTTCTTGTTACAGCAATGATATCGGGTATTGTGTCTAATGCTATTGCGCAACAAAACGCAACAACCGGGCAACAAAACGCAACAGGAATTGCGAATACTAACAACGGTGGGGTTTCAGATCCAATCCTCGGTACCGGAGCAGTTGGTAGAGAGGGAACGGAAATTGGAGCAATGGGTAGCGAAGAAACACCTAGTGGCAACAATGCAGGTAGTGAAAGTGAGGGTACTAGAGGTAACACAGGTGGCATTGGCGGTGGCTTAGGCCCTGGCAATGGCAGTGGTTCAGGACAAGGTTCTGGAGCAGATACCTCTGGCGGCGGTGCAGGCGGATACTAAATTAAATCACTGCCACTGAATAAATAAAAACGCGAATTAATCAATTATCTATTTTTTAGAGTTCCTTTTTACCACATATTTAGAGCCTATCCCAAAATTAGGTAGAATTATAGCTTGTTGTCATCACTGCTAAAGTGTGACCTGTATTCGGAAGAAGGAAGCGGATAAAAAGGA